>NZ_JBXYJG010000021.1:0-38607 GCF_057396255.1 Psychrobacter sp. CX21
GAGACTTTCCCAAACTTTGTGTAACTGCTTATAATCCATAGTAAAGGAGAATAAGCAATGACAAAACAAACAGAACTAAAAAAACTAGCCGAACAAATGGCCAAACACGTTGGCAGCTTTGAAGACATCAAAGCATTTCAAAAAGAGCTCATGCAGTCATTTATTGACACTGCATTAGAAGCCGAGATGGAAGAGCATCTAGGCTATCCTAAGCATGAAAAGGCGGATACCCCAAACAAGCGCAACGGTCACACCAAAAAGACAGTGCGCAGTGACACAGGTGAGATTGAAGTATCTACACCCAGAGACCGTGAAGGAAGCTTTGATCCTGTATTGGTTGCAAAGCATCAAACTCGTATCACTGGGCTCGATGATAAAATCATCATGTTTTACGCCAAAGGCCAGACAACCACTGAGATTGTTGAGAGTATCAAAGATATCTATGACGTTGATATCTCAACCAGTCTCGTATCAAGGGTTACTGACAACATCATAGATGACATCACAGCATGGCAGAATCGTCCACTAAGTAGCTTATATCCTATCGTATATTTAGACTGCATTGTCGTTAAAGTACGTCAAGACAAGCAAATCATTAATAAAGCCATCTATCTGGCCTTAGGCGTCAATCTTGAGGGCAAAAAGGAGCTACTGGGTATGTGGCTATCGGAGAATGAAGGCGCTAAGTTCTGGCTAGGTATTCTCACTGAACTACAAAACCGTGGGGTTCAAGATATTCTTATTGCCTGTGTGGATGGTTTAAAAGGCTTTAGCGAGGCAATTAATACGGTATATCCAAACACACAGGTTCAGCTATGTATTGTGCATATGGTACGTTACTCTATGAAGTTTGTACCATGGAAAGATAGAAAAAAAGTAGCGGCTGGTTTAAAGGCGGTTTATGGTGCTGATACGCTTGAGCTGGCAGAGGCTAGCCTTGAGCAGTTTAATGAGATCTGGGGCGATAAATACCCGCATGTGGTTACCTCTTGGCGCAATAATTGGGAGGGCTTAACCGTGTTCTTTGATTACCCGAAAGACATTAGAAAAGCCATTTATACGACCAATGCTATCGAGTCATTAAATAGCGTGATTCGTACCGCTGTGAATAAGCGTAAGATATTCCCATCTGATCAAGCGGCGTTAAAGGTTGTTTATCTAGCGACTCAGCAGGCGTCTAAAAAGTGGTCGATGCCCATCCGTAACTGGACGTCTGCTCTTAATCGATTTATGATTATGTTCGATGAGCGTGTTAGTAAGCATTTAATCTAAATTGCAGTTACACAGAATTCAGGATGGGCTCATCTAATATCATGTATTAGATAGCTCTGTAGTGTTTAATATTTTATGTTTTAGCTGATCAAATATAGTCCTATATTTATATATTTGAATCTTTTTAATGCTAGGAATTTCTATTTGAATATTTCATCATGTATTTTTTTTATTTCTCTATCCATATCTTCTTCTGACTCGAACCCTCTATCCTCAACCATTTGAGCCCTGTGTTCCTTATGTTTTAATAGTGCTTTGTCTCTATTTATTTCACTGTTTTTGAGCATGACATCGGCAGAGTTGTTAAGAGCCTCTGCTGCTTGCTGACCTGCATGAATTGTGTTACCAAGAAATAGGCCTATAGCCTTAAAAAAATTATTATAGATTTGAACATGCAGTTCCCTTTTTATTTAACTAAATAGCTATTTAAATCAGTTTATATCCTTTCTAGAACAGAGTCAGCATAACACTTATTATTAAACTAAATGACAGTACTTTGATTTTAGAAGTTGAGGTCGGGGATATATTTGAGTATGTACCTGATGCAGAAGATCAGATTTTGAACTAGTAACCTTTGGTAAGTGCTTAAATAGAAAAGGGCAGTACTGTTGTTTGACAGTGTAAGCATTCATAAGAAGATCTTTAGGCACATCAGATTGACTACTAACAGCATATATTTTGCGCATAACATTAAGGTTAGAATAATCAGAATTAAAATTAAAATTAGATTTAGATCTTGCAAAGTAAGTTTGAACGTCTGTGTTATAAAAGATATCTATTACGGTATCCAGATAGCCATCCTTTTGACTACGTAGCGAGACATTAAGTAGATGATTATGTTTTATATAGACCCATTAAGGTGATTGATGATAAGTGTAATAGAGTGACGGAAACGGTTGCTAATACTCAAAAATTAGAGGACTGGCTGGTGAGTATGTCTCAATTAGCTGTAGTGGAAGCGCCAAATGAGCTGAAGGCAGCAGTTAGAGATAGGTTGTTGAGTACTATAGAGCTTTATAAAGATTAAGAGCTTGGTCGTATTAGATAAATATTAGGAAAGATATTGAGTATAAGGACTAAGCAATGATTAGCGATAAGGTTTATGTGGGTAATAGTCACAAGCAGGGCCATTATTACTCAATATTTTATTGGTCAGGCAACAGACTATGATTTTGGCGGGTTATCTGCTGTAGTCAATGCTGCCCAAAGCACTGATTATACAGAGATAAATACCTCGATAATGAAGTGGCAGGACCTTCAAGGAAGTATTATTAAAAAACAGCTGTGTATCTGCTGTCGCTCTGAAGATGGTGTGAAGGTTAATCCTAAAGGCGCGTTAGATAACTTCTTACAAAAGTCGCTGGCTGTCAACCCATCTTTGCCATCGCCTAATAGAGAACACTGTAAGCAAGTGATAGCAGAGATTGACCTAGGGTTATCAGAGTATATGGCCATCAACTCAAATCGTTATCTTAAGCCTTCAGATGTAAACTGGGTAAATATAGCAACGGTTAAGTAGATATTTAGTTATACAGTTGTTTAAATTTTGATATTATTCATACAGCGCATTTAAGCCTTGTAGGTAGATGGCTATTGGGTAACACTGAACTATATTTAAAATCAAACTGATAATATGATTTAAGCTTTATCTAAAAATAAATTTAACAATTGAGATAATTGATGACAAAACAAGAGAACTTACAAAAACTCGGTTTCAAGTTTGGTCAAAATGGAGCACATTCAGCTCGAACAATGATGTTAGCTGAAATATCACAGTTATTTGATCTACAACCAGTTGATGCAAAACCTGAAGATTATAAGAATGATATCGAAGTTGCTAACATACTTCACAAACCAACTAGCCGCGCACGTACATTAACCTGGCGTCATATGGTTGACTTGTACGGAATGGATGTACAAATACCTCTGTTTAGAATTTTTAGATTGCTCTGGGAAAGTGATGAAAAAGCTCGTCCTTTACTGGCCTGTCAAATGGCATTAACTCGTGATCCTATATTGCGACTATCAAAACCTAAAATACTTTCTTTGCAGATAGGTGAGCATTTGCCGCGTGAAGATATGGAACAAGCAGTGATAGATCAATACCCTGACCGCTTCAGTCCTGCCATGCTCAAATCAATGGCACAGAACGTCAATGGTACTTGGACAAGAGCTGGTTACTTGAGTGGCAGAAATAAAAAGATTCGTTCCGAACCAGATGTACGGCCGGTGAATGTCGCTTTTGCTTTATTTTTGGGTTATTTGGAAGGTGCTACAGGAAATCGCCTGTTTTCAACTGAATGGACTCAAATGCTTGAGTGTCGACAAGAAAGCTTAATTGAATTGGCTAGGCTGGCAAGTCATAGTGGACTGTTAAACTTTAAGCATTCAAGTGAAGTAATAGAAGTGACCTTCCCAGATTATTTAACTCAAGAAGAAGAGGTATGGTTATATGAGTAATCGAATCAGTCGTTTGCTTAGTAGTTACTCAGGCTTTATAGGCATCCCTTGGATGAAAGATCTTTCAGACGAGCAACGTGTGCTATTTGCTGTTTACCACAAGGAAGATGAACTCAAGTTGAGAGCGCGTTTAGATGAGTTTGAAATAGCAACTAGAAATGAAGACCATGATTGGATAAAGCTCGATATCACGTCTTTATTTCCTGAGTGGATGGCACGTCAAAAGTATCGAGAAGATTACTTTGAATCACCAGATTTTTTGAAATCTAAATATAAAGTATTTGCCAGAGACTCTGTAGAGCAATTGGTTAAAAAGTTACAAGGTAATGTGGATGATAATACAGTCGTTGCATTGGTGGGCTGTGGTACGCTATTTGGATTCACTTCTGTATCTGACTTTGTGAAGCAGCTTGCTGAGCATGTACCTGGTCGATTGCTGGTATTTTTTCCAGGTGAGTATGCTGACAATACTTATCGCCTGCTAGATGCCCGTGATGGGTGGGGTTATCAGGCGATAGCAATTTCTGCAGAAGATTAAAAAAAGAATATAGGTTAATTAAATTAAAGTTAGCACTTTTGGCGTAGTGAGGCAGGTAATTATGATAAACCGTGATATTTATGTTCATGATCCCGAGAATAATGAATTAGAAAATAAGGGTGTTGCAGAAGTTAAGGATGATCAATCAGAAGCCGCTTTAAAGACGCTGCGCTATGAGTTGAGAACATTTGTCTGTGATGGGGAGTACGAAGCTGGCCTGAATAAGATTATGTCAGCTTATTTAACCAACTTAAGAACTGATCGTGAGCAGCCAGGGGTGTGGATCTCTGGTTTCTTTGGTTCAGGTAAGTCGCATCTTGCTAAAATGCTGAGAGCACTATGGGTGAATCAAGGATTTAGTGATGGTGCTTATGCCAGAGACATTCCTGACTTACCTACAGAGACGAAAGATTACTTTGTAGAGCTAAGTAACGTAGCGCAGCGTTATGGTGGACTACATGCAGCATCGGGAACCCTGGGAGCTGGTGCAGATAATAATGTCCGAATGGCTTTACTTAATATCGTATTCAAGTCTGCTGGTTTACCAGAGCAATATCATCAAGCACGCTTCGTGATGTGGTTGAAGAAAAAAGGAATATTTGACGATGTCAAAGCATTTGTTGAGGCCAAAGGAGACAACTGGGCTGATGAGCTTGAAGACCTTTATGTCTCACGAAGTATTGCCAATGCTTTGCTACAAAAAGACAGTGATTTAGCAGGTAGTGCAAAAGAGGTGCGCAATGTACTTCTCGCACAATATCCCAATATTACTGATGTAACCAATCAGCAGATGGTAGATGCTATATATGATGCATTAGAAGTAGATGGTAATTTCCCTTTAACGCTCATTGTATTAGATGAAGTACAGCAGTACGTTGGCCATGACTCAGACAAAGCACATCAGGTGCAAGAGATGGTTGAGACTTGCTGTAAGCATTCTAAGTTCAAGAGTAAGTTATTGTTTGTAGCGACTGGGCAAAGCGCTCTGTCTGGTATGCCAAACTTACAGCGTCTAATGGGTCGTTTTCAAATAGCGATACAACTATCTGATACCGATGTTGAAGCTGTTATTCAAAAGGTAATCTTGCAAAAGAAACCATCTGCAGTTCCTAAAATTGATGCTGTTTTGCAGCAGAATTTGGGTGAAATTGCGAGGCAGTTACGAGGTACTAAGATTGAGCATCATACAGATGACGAAGAGAATCTGGTAGCCGAATATCCATTACTGCCAGTCAGACGTCGTTTTTGGGAAAAAGTTCTAAGAATTGTTGATACAACAGGTACAGCCTCTCAGTTACGTAATCAGTTAAGAGTTATGCATGAAGCTGCTCAAGCGACTGCTGATAAGCCGCTGGGAAATATTATTCCTGCTGACTTTATTTATGACCAGATTTCGACCAGTCTAATACAAACTGGTGTTATTTCTAAAGAAATAGCCGAGACAATTGGTAAATTATCAGTTGGTAACGATGACGATCGTTTGAAATCACGCATATTGTCTTTAGTTTTACTCATAGGGAAATTGCCTACAGACCCAGCTGCTGATAGCGGTGTAAGAGCAACTGAAGATGTATTAGCTGACTTGCTGATTGATGATCTGAATAATGGTAAGGATTATATACGCACTAACGTTCCTAGACTGCTAAAAGAGCTTTCTGAGGAGAGCTTGATCATGCCTATGGAGACTTCATCTGGCACCGAGTATAGACTTCAAACTCAGGAAAGTGCACAGTGGCACGATACATTTCGACAGGAGCAGTTCGACTTAAGAGGAAATATGCAACGAGTAGAGAATACTCGTATGGATTTACTGCATAAGCGAGTTATAGAGTCTATTAATCAGATTAGACTAACTCAAGGTAAAGTAAACGAAGCAAGACAAATTTTAATCAGCTTTGAGAAAGAGCTGCCTAAAGATGCTAATGAGAAGATTTATGCATGGATTCAAGACGGCTGGGAGATAGATGAGAAGAGCTTTATCTCTGAAGCCAGACAACAAGATCCAAATAATCCAACTATATTTGTCTATATACCAGCACGCAATCGATCTGATTTAACAGATGCAATTATTAAGGGGCAGGCTGCTCTGGCTACTCTTGAAAAGCGAGGAGTTCCAAATACTGATGCAGGTAGAGATGCTCAGGCTGCTATGAGTACTCGGCATAATGATGCCAAACGTCAAGTTAGAATATTACTTGATGAAATATTCTCGGGTATTCAGATCTTACAATCTGGCGGTGCCGAAGTAGAAGGTAGTGGTATTGCTGAAAGGGTAGAGTCTGCGGCTAAAATGTCGTTAATCCGCTTATATAATGAGTTTGATGAAGCAGATAATCCGAAGTGGGCTAAGGTATATGATGAAGCACGGAAGGATAACGGTTTAAGTGCGCTGGATCATCTTGGTTATAGTGGTGACCCTGAACAACACCCAGTGTGCGCGAAAATAAAGCGCTTTATTGGTGTATCCAAAAAAGGAAGCGAGATTAGTGAAAACTTTTCTTCAGCGCCTTACGGTTGGCCTAAAGATGCGATAGAGGGTGCATTATTTGTATTACTAGCCTCAGGTATTCTGATTGCCAAAGATACTCGAGGTAACCCTGTATCTGTTACCAACCTTGAGCGTAAACAGATTAGCCAAACTACCTTTTATCCAGAAAATATATCTATTAGCCCAGTCGATAAAATTAAGATTAGAAATCTACTGAATTCAACTGCCAGTTTAGAGTGTCAGTCAGGTGAAGAACTAATCAAGATAGATCTATTGGTTGAGAGAGCAAGGCAGCTGGCTAAAACAGCAGGGGGATCAGCGCCTTATCCTGCCATTCCTGACACAAAGGTATTTGATGACATTGCTCAGCAGTCAGGCAATGCGAAGCTTAAATATGTATTAGATAGCCAGGATGATATAAGGAAGGCCCTTACGGAATGGACAAGAACTGCTGAGTTAATAGACAAGCGACAGCACGATTGGTTGTTGTTAAACGATCTATTGGACCTAAGTAAAAACCTATCATTTTATCAGCCTATTAAAGACGAGGTAAACTCAATCATAAGTCAGCGCTCACTGCTGACAGACCCAAACCCAGTACAGCCTCTACTTAAAGAGCTCGAAGATAAATTACATAATGCTGTGCAGCATCGTGTAGAAGCTTATCAGAGTGAGTATGCCAACAACCTTCAGAGCCTTGAAGCAGACAGCCAATGGCAACAGCTTGACGATACCAAGCAGCAGAATATTCTTAATAAATATGGTTTGTCTCCAATAGAAGAGCCAAGCCTTGAGAATGCTGGACAGATTTCTGAAGCACTTAATGAGGTTGGCTTTGAGCAGTGGAACGATCGAAAAGACTCTGTTGTTGGCAGGTTTGATAAGGCTCGTAGGGAGGCTGTTCAATTACTTCTACCTAAGACGCAACACATCGTTTTACCTAAGGCTACCTTCCACACAGAAGAGGATGTTGAAGCTTGGTTAGCTGAAGTTAAACAGCAAATAGTTGAAAAATTAAATGATGGACCGGTGACCTTCTAATGAGAGAACCTTTAGACAAAGCGTTACGCCGCACTTTAGAATCGACAGTAATAAAAGCAAGAGACATTGCAGAACAAGCCGCAACCCAAGCCCTTGAGCAGTTGGGTGTTGGTGATGCCAAAGTTGCCGACTTCTTAAATAAAGACCAGCGCAGCCTTCGTAATCGGCTGCGTGCCCGTGGTCGTCAATTAGGTGATGTTAGGCACTCTAATGGACAGCAAGACACCAAGAGACTTATTACCGAGATAGCATACGAGCACTGGCATCGTATGCTATTTGCGCTCTTCTTAGAGCAGAACAACCTGCTAATGTATGATGAATACACCGCACTGACCTTAGCTGAATGTCACGAGCTAGCACAAGAGCCAGAGGTTGCCCGAGATGACTTAGAGCGTCAATGCAAAGATGGCTGGGACCTAGCAGGTGTGCTTGCCTCAAAGATGCTACCACAAGTGTTTCGTATCAACTCTCCTGTGTTTGAAATCCAGTTTGCCCCTGAGTACCAGAGAAGCTTAGAGCAGCTGATAATGAACCTCGATACCGAGACCTTCAAAGCACAAGACAGCCTAGGCTGGGTATATCAGTTCTGGCAAAGCAAACGAAAAGACGAAGTAAATAACTCTGGGGTTAAGATCGGTGCAGATGAACTGTCACCCGTTACCCAGCTATTTACTGAACCTTATATGGTCAGCTTCCTACTTGATAACGCCCTAGGTGCCTGGTGGGCAGATAAGCAGCTAACTGACAGCGATTGGCAAAACGCCAAAGACGAACAAGAGCTTCGCGATAAAGCTGCCATTGACGGAGTACCGTTAGAGTACCTACGCTTTGTACAAGATGAAGACAGCAAACAATGGCAACCTGCCTCAGGAACATTCGATGCCTGGCCTGACAATCTAAGCGAATTTAAAGCCATCGACCCTTGTAGTGGCTCAGGTCACTTCTTAGTAGCCATCTTCTTAATGCTGGTACCGATGCGTATGCAGCTTGAGGGATTGAGCGAACAACAAGCAATCGACAAAGTACTTAGTGAAAACCTGCATGGACTGGAGCTTGACCAGCGATGTGTAGAGCTTGCCGCCTTTGCTGTTGCATTAGAAGCCTGGCGTTATCCAAATGCAGGTGGCTACCGCAAACTACCTGAACTGCATTTAGCTTGTAGCGGACTATCAGTGACTGCAGCCCGTGATGAATGGAAAGCATTGAGCCGTGAAGCGGACAAGCAAAACCTAAGCATTGCCCTAGACCAAATGTATCGAACCTTTAAAGATGCGCCTGTGTTAGGTAGCTTGATTAACCCACGTCGTAGTGATGCGGCAAAGATAGCCGATTGGGATGACCTGCAACAACTACTGGGTGAGGCGTTATCAAAAGAGGGGCAGTCGACTGGTGACAGCAATGAGCACAATAACCAACTAGAAGCGGGTATTGTGGCGCAAGGTTTGGCGAAAGCGGCTGAGCTGTTAAGTGGTCAGTATACTTGGGTAGTGACCAATGTGCCTTTTAAAGAGACCAAGCAGCTAGTAGATGTAGCACAAAACTTTATTAAAAATAATTTTAAAGTTGGTTCTAAAAACCTCGCTACAGCTTTTATTTTAAGAATTATTAGTTACCTTTCAACTTGTGGAGTAGCGTCAGTAGTTACTCCACATGAATGGTTGTTTTTAAAATCATTTGACCAACTACGTGAAAAGTTATTGAGGGATGTTGAATGGCTTAGTTTAGCTGATTTAGGGGAACACGCTTTTGATAGTGCACAAGCTTCTGGGGCATTTACTGCTTTAATAAGTTTTCAAAAAACAGGTTCTACAAATGAAAGTCGTTATTTTGGTTTAAATGCAAATTTGCTAAAAAAATCAGTACAAAAGGCTGAATTTATAAGAAAGTCTAAGATTGATACTTTTTCTCAGGCTGAGCAATTGAAAAATCCAGATTATAGAATTGGTCTCTTTGATGTGTCTGATAATCCACTATTATCTGTAATGGCAGGGTCTTATGTAGGACTACAAAATGGGGACACGCCAAAATATGTTTTCTATTTTCATGAGGTAGTACCTTCTTGTAAAGACTGGGATTTTTATCAGTTACCTTGTTCGGAGGCTGCTCACTTCACTGGTAGAGAAGGTGTTCTACGATGGGAGTCAGGTGAAGGTGAGTTACAAGCCTCATCTTTAGCTAGGATACAAGGGGTAGAGGCATGGGATAAACAAGGTATTGCTATTCGTCAGACTCGAAATTTACCTGCAACCTTGTATAGTGGTAATTTATATGATCAATCTAGTGCTGTAATTGTTCCATTTAATGAGCAGCATGTGAAAGCTATTTGGTCATTTTGTTACTGCAATGAATTTCACGATGAAGTTAGAAAAATCGATAAGAAAAAAAATGTAACAAACGCCACGTTGGTAAAAATTCCCTTCGACCTAGAACACTGGACAAAAGTCGCCGAAGAACAGTATCCAAACGGCTTGCCTGAGCCATATACCAACGACCCGACCCAATGGATCTTCCATGGACATCCCTGTGGCTCTGTTATTTGGGATGAAGAGTCCAAATGGACAAAGACAAGTGAGCTGCGAGTAGATGACAGCGTACTGCAAGTCGCTGTTGCTCGCTTACTGGGCTATCAATGGCCAGCAGAGCTTGACTCTGAGATGGAGCTAGCTGCTGAACAAAGACACTGGGTAGAGCATAGCCAAGAGCTCAATCAATATGCCGATGATGACGGTATTGTCTGTCTTGCTGCCATACGCGGTGAGAAATCAGCGGATCAGAGACTAGAAGCCCTTCTGCAAGCCGCATACGGAGAAGCCTGGACCAGCCTGTTAAGAGACGAGCTACTGGCACTGGTCAAAGGCAAATCATTAAAGCTTTGGCTACGTGATAAATTCTTTGAACAGCACTGCAAGATGTTCCAGCATCGTCCGTTTATCTGGCATATCTGGGACGGAATCAACGATGGCTTTAGTGCGCTGGTTAACTATCACAAACTAGACAAAGCAGGGCTTGAGCGCCTTATCTATACCTACCTAGGTGACTGGATTCGCACCCAGCAAGCTGGTATCGCCAATGGTGAAGACGGTGCTCAAGAAAGATTGTCAGCAGCCGAAGCCTTGAAGAAAGAATTAGAAGCCATCTTAGAAGGTGAAGCTCCTTACGATATCTTTGTACGCTGGAAGTCACTTGAAGATCAGCCTGTGGGCTGGACACCTGACTTAAATGATGGTGTACGTCTAAATATCCGACCCTTTATGCTCGCAAAAGATGTCGGTAGAAAAGGTGCGGGCATATTACGCTGGAAGCCGAATATTCATTGGAAGAAAGACCGAGGTACGGATGTCGAGTCTGCACCTTGGTATCAGTTAGGACTTGAGTATGAAGGTAAAGAGGGTGATCGTATTAACGAGCATCATTTGTCTCTAAAAGAGAAGCTTGCTGCGCGTGGTCAAGGATAATTAATAGTGATTAAATCAGTTTATAACTACCCAATATCTACCTTATTTGATATAGAGAATCAAATAGCGTATACCATACCCCGCTATCAGCGGGAGTATACCTGGGGTAGGACCCAGTGGGACGCTTTGTTTGAGGATTTATTAGAAAACGATCCGCATTACTTTTTAGGATCTATTATCTGTATTAATCAGGCTGATGACACACACGCTATTCAGTATCTGGAGCTTGTGGATGGTCAGCAGCGTATGACCACAGTATCACTCTTATTGGCTGCTATCTATAAGTGCTTAAGTGAGCAACCAAATCTAGACTTAGATCAACAGATGGAGCTTCGTAACCTTAAACACAAGCTTGTGTTAAAGAGAGCTCCTGATCAACCGCGTCTTATTCCTCAAGTTCAAAACCATAATCAGCAAGACTATTTTGCAGTTTTAGGCAGTATTGGCATTCTTGAAGATATTGAGCTACCTGCGAATGCTGGTAATCGACGGGTGTTTAAGGCGTTTAGATATTTTTGCTCTCGGTTAGAGCAGTACTTAGAGCAAAGTAACGATCCGATTAACGACTTGCAGCAGTTCTTGGATAAGGTGAATACGGCGACTTTATTAAAAATTGAGGTTGCAGGGCATTCCGATGCCTATACCTTATTTGAGTCACTCAATAATAGGGGTGTGCCTTTAACAGCAATAGATTTGATAAAAAACAAGCTGCTTGCCGTTCTAGAGTCTCAAGATAAAGGCAGTATTGACAAGCAGTATAATCGCTGGAAGAAAGTAATCGACGCTCTGGGCGACAGCTACTCTGTACAAGAGCGCTTCTTTCGCCAGTACTACAATGGCTTCAAGTCTGATTTAAAGCAAATTGTATCCGTATCTTTGGCGACAAAATCTAACTTAATGTTGGTTTATGAAAAGCTAATCAATCACGATGCTGAGAAGTTTCTTCATGACATGATTCGGATGTCTGAAAACTATGCTCAGATTGTTGGTTACAAGCCTGTACCTGAGCAGCACAAACTATCTAATCTACTCTTATCATTAGAGCGTATTCAAGGCGCGCCCTCATATCTTTTGTTGATGGTGTTATTCGACATTAAAGAAGAGCTGAAACTAGAAACCGTACATCTTGAAAGAATCGTTGAGTTTCTAATTGCTTTCTTTGTTCGTCGCAACACAACCGACATGCCGCCAACACGAGATTTAACCCGTATATTTATGGATGTGGCAGAGAAAGTTAGAGCGTTATCAGGTGAAGAGGTATTTGAGTATATTCAATCTCGCCTAAAGTCTGAAAGCGCAGACGATGCTCGGTTTGAAATAAGCTTAAAAGGCCCTGTTTATGACAATAATAAGGCAGTTTGTCGCTTCATTCTTTGTGCTTTAGAAGAAGAGAAGATGACCCGAGAGACTCAAGTGGACTTATGGGCACTTAAGGGCAATCAGTATGTATGGACCATTGAGCATATCTTCCCTCAAGGAGAAAACATACCGGCTGTATGGGTAGATATGATTGCTAACGGTGATACACAAGTTGCTGAAGAATATCGACAGCGATATGTCCATTGCCTGGGCAACCTAACTATCTCAGGATACAACAGTGCATTAGGCAATAAGAGCTTTAAAGACAAACAAAATCGCATGGATAAACAAGGTAGAAAAGTAGGCTATAACAATGGGCTGTACCTAAATCAAAATCTAGCTCAAGAAGACAGTTGGTCAGTTGATAAAATCAAAGCCCGAACCGACAGGCTTGTAAAAGAGATTATTAATAAGTATCCACTGTAAAAATTATAGAAGTGCCTCTTGGTTTGAAACTAAGAAAAATTCCTGTATGAATGTAATAGCTCTACCTAGTCGTAAAGGACAAGTATGAAAATAATTGATTTGTTAGCAAAAGAAATTAGAGCAAGTGCTGCATACAATCCCAATGTACAAGTTGCCCCTAGTGTGATCTTGTGGACTGATGAGCTAAAGCAGTGGGAAGTGGCCCTCCCACTATTACAAGCAACCATGCATGAGCTTGTGGTCTTGGGGGAGTATGATATTGATAAGAAGACAGGCCCTGCTATTTGGATTAAATGTGTCATAGATGGGGTATTGCCAGAGGTTGAAATGCCAGAAGGTAAGACGCCTATTATCTATTTGCCAGGAGTAGCGCGTCGGGACTTAAGAGCCATTGCTAGCTGCCCTGAAGAGTTAATGCCTTTGGCAGAATTACAGTATCGTGGATGTTGGTGGACGTATAACAAGACAGTAAGAGACTGGACGGTGAACTCTTTCTTAATCGCTAGTACTGGTGGTGTTGATCTTGATGTCGCTAGTGATGAAAAAACTCAGCAAGCGATGCTAAGGGTGCTGCCAGAGATTCTTGAGTGCGAGGCAGAAGAGCTGAGTAATCGTCGGCTAGAGGCAACAGACTTTAATAAGCTACTTTCAAATGATCCAGTACGTGACATATTAGGCTGGATGAATGATCCTAAAGCATGTCGTAAAAACTGGTCAGAGAGTCGTTGGACGGCCTTTGTTGGCATCTGTGAGACAGAGTACTTCTTTAACCCAGAGCTTGATGGAGAGCTAGTAGCTGCGGAGCATCTATGTAAAAAACAAGGTGTATGGGAGAAAGTATGGGGACGATATGTAGAATCAAGCCAGCATTATCCACACCTACCAGATCTGCTTTTAAAAGTTGAAGCAGATTTGGCTGCTGATGGCATAAGCTATCCTATTATTAATGAGAACGAAGAGAAGCTGTTAGAGGCAGATTTAATTACTCTGCAGGAGCTACCATCTAATGAGGTTAGACAAGCTCTTATTAACCTAGAGTCGCGACATGCTGATCGAAGAGACTGGATTTGGTATGACTTAGGCAGAGCACCATTAGCAGGCGTACTACAATATTTAAGTGCTGTTGCTAAGATGACGCAAAGTGTTTTTTCAGGTATTGAAGCTGAAGAGATGGCAACTTTATATCGTGATAAACATTGGCAAGTTGATAATAATGTATTGAGAGCACTAGGGTATTCGTTATCATCCAAGCAACAAGATATTATTATTAATATCCTAGCAACTATCTATACCCCATGGTTAGACGAAGTAGCGAGAAACTTTCAAGAGATAGTCAAACGTAAAGGATATCCTGGGAATAGTGGAACAAACAAAGCAACAGAAAGTTATGCAGACAAAGGCGAAGTTGTTTTCTTTGTTGATGGTCTTCGTTATGACATCTCTCAGAGGTTGGTCAAAAAGTTAGAGGGGCTAGGCAAAGTTGGGTTAGATTATAACTGGGCTGCTTTGCCTTCAGTAACGGCGACAGCAAAAGCGGCCATCACCCCTGTACATGAGAAGCTTACAGGGCGAGTAACAGATCAGGACTTCGTACCTAGCTTACTAGAGAAAGATAGTAGCTTTTCAGCTCATTACTTAAAAAAATACCTTGATGAAATGGGTTGGATCTATTTGAATCATGGTGAATCAGGTGATACCAGTCAAAATGCTTGGATTCAAAGTGGTGATATTGATAAAGAGGGACACAATTGGGGCGTTAAGTTGGCTTCCAAAATCGATGGATTACTTGATGAGATTGTGGAAAGAGTCGAGGAACTACTTGCCGCGGGATGGCAGAAAATAAGAATAGTAACGGATCATGGATGGGTGCTAACACCGACACCGATGGATAAGGTAAGTTTATCTAAAAGACTGACAGAAACGCGATGGGGAAGATGTGCTCTTATCAAAGAGTCTGCAGACAGTGGTTTTCAACAAGTAGGATGGTACTGGAACCCACAAGTGAACGTAGCAATGGCTCCTGGAGTATCATGTTTTAAAGCCGGTCAGAATTATGATCATGGTGGTTTGAGTCTGCAAGAATGCTTAACTCCTGTTATTAATATAGAAAATATTAAATCAGCTGGTGCAAGAGACAAAGCCGTTGCAGCAACAGTATCAGATATGCGCTGGCTAGGACTTGTCTGTAAAGTGGCAGTGGAAACTGAGTCAGACAAAGTGATAGCAGTACTGAGAATAAAGCCAGCAGATGCCAGCTCTGAAATTAGTACACGTAAAATAATAAAAGATGGAAAATGTACTTTGATGGTAGATGATCAGTATGAAGATACGCCTGCAGTATTGGTCCTATTAGACGAAAATGATACTGTTCTAGCAAAAAAGTCTACTTTAATTGGAGAAAGTTAAATGGAGCTTGATGCGTTAGATCGTAAAGCAGCCAATGTGTTTGAAAGTTATATTGTCCGTAAAGACCTTGTGCGTACTTTCGCTCGACAGTTCCCTGTGCCGACATATGTTGTAGAGTTCATGTTGGGGCGTTATTGTGCTTCTATTGATGAAGAAGAAATCCAGGAAGGTCTTGAAATTGTCCAAAGGCAGCTTTCGTCTCGGACGGTTAGAGCAGGGGAGGAGGAGTTATTTAAGGCTCGTGCCTATAAGGATGGATCCGCCAAGCTCATTGACATAGTGAGTGTACGATTTGTTGAAAAAGAAGGTGGATATTTAGCCAACCTACCGAGCTTGAACCTAAATCGAGTAAGAATACCGGACAGTATCGTAGATGACAATGAACGATTACTAACGGGCGGCTTTTATGCTGAGGTTACCTTAGAGTATGACCCGATGATAGCTGAAGAAAAGGGCAATGCTTTTGGTATTAGTGACTTGCGACCTATTCAGATGTCTAAACGAAATGTTCTGGAGGTCATGTCTGAGGCGCGTGAGAGCTTTAGTAGCGAAGAATGGCGAGACTTTATATTGCGTTCGATAGGTTTAGAACCACAGTGCCTGTCTCAGCGGGCAAAAGATGCCATTATGCTCAGGATGGTTCCATTCGTTGAGAGAAACTATAACCTAGTGGAGCTTGGCCCGAGAGGGACGGGTAAGAGTCATTTATTTCAGCAGGTATCACCCTATGCTCATTTAATATCAGGGGGTAAGGCAACCATCGCAAAGATGTTTGTCAATAACGCAACAGGCCAGCGCGGTTTGGTGTGCCAGTATGATGTGGTTTGTTTTGATGAAATCAGTGGTATTTCTTTTGATACCAAAGAAGGCATCAACATCATGAAAGGCTACATGGAGTCTGGAGAATTTAGTCGAGGAAAAGAAAGTATCCGTGCTGATGGCTCGTTGGTCTTTGTCGGTAACTTTGATGTTGATGTAGAGCACCAGCAGAGGGTAGGTCATCTATTTGGGCCACTCCCTCAAGAGATGCGAGATGATACAGCCTGGATGGACCGAGTTCATTGCTACCTTCCAGGTTGGGATGTGCCTAAAATGAATAAAGAATTAACTACAGACCATTTTGGACTAGTGAGTGACTTTTTCTCAGAGTGCATGAGCAGTTTAAGGTTTGAGAGTAGACTGTCTGCTATGCAAAATAAGGTACGCCTTGGTGGTGCCTTGAGCGGTCGCGATACAAACGCTGTTCATAAAACAGTCTCAGGCTTATTAAAGCTAATGTACCCCAGCCAAGATATGATAGTGAGTGAAGAGGACTTGGAGTGGGCAACACGGTTAGCTTTAGAGGTACGCCGCCGCGTGAAGGAGCAGCAAAAGAGAGTAGGGTCAGCAGAATTCCGTAGTACTCAGTTTAGTTATTTTATTGGCGATGATGGGGTTGAAAAGTTTGTTGCAACACCTGAACTTCGTTCTGATAATGAAATTGGTGAGGACCCATTAGAGCCAGGTCAAATTTGGACGATAAGTGAAGGCGGTTCAGACATTGACGATAATGCAGGTTTATATCGTATTGAAGTAAATAACGGTCCTGGTTCTGGTGTTAGGATTCTGAATAACCCAGCGCCATCAGCCTTCAAAGAGTCTTTACGTTACGCTGAACAGAACTTATATGCTCGAGCAAATAGTCTTGTGGGGGATCGTGACCCAAGAGCGCATGAGTTTAGTGTTCAATTAAGAGCGTTCGATGCAGCAAAAAAAGGTTCAAAGCTAGGAGTTGCTTCATTAATAGCAATGTGTAGTGCGCTTTTGAAAAAGCCTATTAAAGGTGGGCTAATTGTTGTTGGTGAGATTAATTTGGGTGGATCTATTGAACCAATCAGCAATGCAGTAAATATTGCAGAGCTTGCAGTAGAAAAAGGGGCGACAGTACTGTTAATGCCTGTTACAGCTAGACGTCAGCTATATGATTTGTCTGATGATATGGCAACTAAGATTGATATACAGTTTTATCAGGATGCAAGAGATGCTTTATTGAAGTCAATTTTGGACTAAAGGTGTTGGTGGTTTTATATGCAAGAACTTTCACCTGAACTGAACCCCATAAGTTTGACACAATTTATGGGGTTTAGTTCATAACAACTAAGGGCTTTTTTGTATTGTTACAAACGTTTATACGTTATTAATGGCAATCATCTCTCGTAAATACTTTAACGGATAAGGCAACACGGTTGGCGCTTTATATCTAACAAAATCGACATCTAATAACGGCAAGAGCTGTTGATGAACGACCTCACCTTTTAATGCTTTAAGCTGTTTGATACGTATCATATGAGGTAAGCTTTGTTGTAGGGATTGGCTATAATAGCCGACCGAATACCAAGCATTGGACTCATCAATTTGCCCCGCTTGAACTGAAAACAAGTCAGGCATGAGCTCAGATATCTTATCTTTAGATTTACTCACGCTTAGCACCACGCCAGCATCAAGCAGTTTTTTTCGTATGAGCTTATTTTGTTTGCTTGAGGTATGAAAGTGTTGATTAATCACTTGTTTGAGCGTTGTTTTATCTAGGGTATCTGTTATCTGTAGTAGCTCAGTAGTAAACTTCTGCCAGTGCTCATCAGGGGTCAGGTGGCAGTTTTTAATCAACTCTATCACTGCTTTAGGGCTTGTTAGGTGTTCTGGAAGCGCTGCATCTTTTAGGCGTATTTCAGTCTCAATCAAGGATAGATCGGGTAGCACACACTTATTATGGTCTAAAATAATGTTAATATCACCAGTTGATGAGATGATAAAGGCTTCTATTGGGCTTGCTTGTAGATGTGTATAGGGTTCATTTTCATCACGCACAGCATCAATCGCATCTGTATAAGAATGATCGTGTAATAACATACTAAAATCATGAAAAATGTAGTTTAAAGCACCTGTTTCTGTTAGCTCTAATAAATGACAGCCTTGCTTTTCAAGTGTGCCAAATATCCACGTACCCTCTAAGCGTATCTGATGCTCTTTGAGATCGAAGTTATTTAATAGTGCAACATATTTGTTGGTAACGTCCTCCTTGATTAATAGCTCTTTCAGTAAGTTTTGTAGTATGAGCTGTCTTCGACTCTTTTTCGTCTGATTATTGCCTTTGTTTTTAGTAGACTCATCTGTTTTTTTGCATTCTTGATACTTGTCATCGGTAATGTGCTGTTTGCTATAGCGTTTATCTGCCGAGTAGGGATCATCGAGTGTGTCGTAGTCTTGTTTGGGCTTAATTAAGCAAATATGTAGAGATCCCTTCGACTCACGTAGACCGATAGAGGCATCTAGTCCCATCTCAGTTAGTTGTTGCTGCATGTCCTCTAGAAGTTGTGTACTGTTGTCGCCGTTTATTTTGTTAATTAGTCTGATGCGCTTGGACTTTAGGACATTATTAAATTGACGGTCTTTATGTAGGATATGCAGTCTATCTTGCACAGAGTCATCAACCGCTAAGTTTTCCCACTGTGCAGATACTAGGCCTTGATACCTTTTGTTAAAGCGGTTTAATAGGGCGTGTAATATGCCCATACGACTGTTTGCAAAGCTCACTTGGTCTTTGATGTTTAAAGCGTCACTGGTCGCTTTAGTCCCTGGGATACCGGCTTGAATAAAAACCTCCCAGTTGTCATTGTGATTATAAATACGTCTTAGTGTGTTAAGACCGATTTCGTATGCTGGCCGGTTTAACTTTGCCTGTCGTTTTAAAATATCTTTCTCACCATGGAAAGCTGCACTTTTGGTTTGAAAGGTCACTGCATTTGCATTCAACACCAAAGCATTGTTTAGCGTAATCTCGTGCGCGATTAGTTTTTTAGATTTTCTTTTAGAGGTAAATGGAGGTATATAAATTAAAGACCCATTTAAGTTGTGAAAGTGAAGTCGCTGGCTGGTAGAGTTGGCTAAGGCATTAAACAGTAATTGGTATAGCCAAACTTCAGGGACTTCAATGTCATTGCCATAAACTTTTTTAGTATAGTTGGCTGAAGCGTAGGCAATGTCTACTTGTATATGCTCATATTGAGGATCGCTAGAGAGTCGTTGGCGGATGGCTTCAATATCCGGTGTATTTTTCTTGCTAAACATGGCATAGGCATATTTACCATAGCGATATAAGCAGGCTTCAGCTTGCTCATTTTCAAGCAGTTGGTCGAGGTGGTGACTGTTGGCCCATCTTAATTTTCCTGATTTAATGTTTTTATCAGTCGCTAGCCATATAAAGCGTAAAAAAGTATATGCCTCATTAATGGCTACAAAATCTGTATCAAAGGTAAGTTTATTAGTCAGTGTCGTTTTATTGGTTAGCATGGCAAGCCTCATTTATTTTGTTATTAATAGTGTTGATTAAGCCTGTATCAGGCAACCCTTCAAACATAAACTGAGGAATCTCAACAATTTGTTTATCATTATTGTCAGATTTAAAAACTTGATAACTTAAAGAGTCGTAATCTTTTAAAATATTGATAACAAAAAGCAAAGTGGCACCAATGTCATCCATTTTTTTGAATATCTTGGCACGTTCTTGTTCACCGTCTTTGAGATTTTTGGACCAATGTTTAAAGTCGACAAAAACACCTGCTTTTACCATAAAGTCAAAGGTTTCATACTGATGCTTTGGCAGCTCTCTTAGCTTGGGCAAACCATAGTCATGCCACAAATAAGCGCCACAAACCTCACCCAAAGCCCCTTTATAGATGTTATTGAATAATATAGGCTGTAGCCAATGCTTTGATGCAGGTAGGCTGGTTGCGTAGCCCTGCTTTTCGAAATAGGCTCTAAGTACTGGATGGCTCATGAGCTTATCAAGCCTCGCGCTTTGTTCACTGACACTAATTGCGCCAGGCTGTTTATCTTTTAAGATTTCAACGTGCTTGTAATCAACTTCCTGTGTGTAAAAATAAGCAGATTTTGGCTGTTCAAAACTGGTATAAAAGAAACTATATGTCGTTTTATTAGCCTCATTAAGTTGTGGATTACAAAGACATAATTCTCTAATGGATTGCCACTGTTTAATCAACGCCTTGGTAGCCGTTCTAGCTCTAAACTTCTCTAACATAAGGTAGATGGCATCTCTTACCTTAATCAAATCTTTAGTAGCAATCGCATCACCTAGAATTTTACTGTGCGTTCTCTTTTCTTCTATAGCTTGGCGGATATGTGCAAATTCAGGCAATACAGGCATATCTCCTAAGTCATCATGCCAGATATTGACTAATGCCTTATCCAAGTGCAAGTGGATGGTGGGCGATTTCATATTAGTGCGGCAGATACGTCCTACTGCCTGAATTAATATTTGCATCATATGTAGCTTATAGTCTTTAGTCTGATGAATATTGATATCCGTTTTGAGGTAATTACCGTTGGTTCTGCCTAAGTAGGATAAAAATGCTCTTTGTAGGTAGTTATGAAAATCTTGCCTAGTTAAGCCAGCAACTTTTAAGTACTCAAGCTGATAAATATGCTGTACCAAGTCAGAGGCAGACTGAATCCCTCTGTAAGTGTTTACTAAAACATTAGTTGGTTTATCAAGATAAAGAGCGTCAAAATCAGTATGGGTATTTGCCTCAAAGGCATTTATTTGTACAAGCTTGTTAAGTCTGTGTTTTGGAATAGGGTATTGAATATTAATACCTGCGCCTAAGGTTGAATAGGTCGATAAGACAAAACGCTTCTTGCCTTTTTCTAAGTCCGACTTGGTGGCTTTAAGCTGATCTAAGCTATCTGAGCCAACAATGGCTACTATTTCTTCATTGGCTTTTCTTCGCATCGATTGGGCGGGTAGGTATATGGATACTAGCAGTTGACAGAACTCAGTGATAAAAGCACGTTCTTTTTTATAGCCCTTACCGAACATAAGTAAAAATGCAGAAATATCTTGAGTTAAGTAAGCGACCCATAGCTCAAATATTTTAAAGTATTGCTTGAGGTAATAAAGAGCGTTGTTTTCATCATGCAAGGAGGTCACTTGTTGGATTAGATCATCGATATCATCTTCGGTAGCCACACTATTATTACCTTCATCAACTTTAAATAACTTTCGTAGTTCTGTTTTTACTTCATGCGTCTGAAGTTCATGCTTTAATCCATGCCAGTGTGTTTGAATATCGATTTTGTCATAACCAGATTTGCTACTTAAAAACTGCTGCCGAAGCTTTGATCGATGCCCTTCTGACAGTTCGAAGAATTGTGCTGAAGATTCTTGTTGTAACGAGGATTTTAGATAGTACAAGTCGTAGTTACCTAGCCGACTTTGGATATTTGCAGTCGCTGAGACACCCACAACCATATAATGCCTACACCAGTTGAGGAATAGTAATTCAGCAGTACATGGGAAGTTGTAACTTTGGACTTTTGAACGAGCCGCATGGCTTTCGCTGTTCTGAATCGAATGATAGACGAAGCCTTTTTCATAAAAACGGGTTGCTTCTAATTGCTCTACATCATTGCTAGGACTACTTGGCACTATATTTTTGTTAAAGCCCCAGTCCTTAGCAATCCTTTGATAGCTGATTTCATTAATTAATTGTTTTTTAGTTGCATCAGGCAGGTGGTAAAAGTCTAGATAGGAGGCTGCAGCATCATCAAACCCAATACCAGCAGCCTGACGTCTTTTATAGTAATAATTGTTTGATAATAGGTAAAGACTACTGGTGAAAAAGTTTAGATACCTTTGGGTGTGGCTGAGTAGCTTGCCAAGTGTAATCTGTTTGCTTTGTTGAGCTTTATCCTTCTTATTAAGATGGATCCACAAGTTGTTGTGGTCAAAGTCAGGTTCTATAGTCAGCACCTTCTTATTAGCATCTGCTAGATGATGAGTATGTTTATCATAAAATATAAAGGCATGCTGGTCATTATCGCCACTGCTTTTGATACTCAGATTAAGATGGAAGTCATCTACTATTTGTTGAGACTGCTGTTTTAAGTTCTGCTCTATCTCTTTTGGTGCAGCTGGCTGTTTTTTAAGAATATGAGAGGGTAATAGGCTAGAGGGATAGTTTGACTCACGATGACGTGATGCAATTTGTCTAACAGTGGGGATAGGTTCAATAGAATGCTTTAGTCCCTGTTCAATAATATAGTTTTGTACATATTGCTTAGAAGCATCTACTTCATCAATGAATAAGGTAATATGAAAGTCCTGTAGCAATTCATGCAGAGGTTGCATAGGTCTTACCAAGGTGTGATAAGGGTAAACAAACTTGGAGACGCTCATAAATAACACTGAGTATTCAGTCGTCAAGCTGGCGGGGAAAAGCTTGCTGACCCACTGCCATCTAGGATCTTGCTGAATAGCCTTTATTCTATCTTCAACAGAAGAAAACTTGTCAGCAAGCTCTTGTCTAATAAGGCTAGATAGTTCACTAGATTTTTTTCCAAGTTCATTTTTTATAACATCGTTAAGCTTGGGATCCCCTAAAACTTTTAGATAGCTGTGGATAGAAGAATAATCATAGCTTGGAAACATCTCTTTGATACTGTGTTTACAGTCCTCAAAGTGCTCTATAAGTGCATCAATACTACTTTGAACATACAGCACTTCTGATTCAAATAGATGGGATTTAGCAGAGTCTGACAGTCTTTTTTTAAGATTGTCTAGAGGTAGGTTTTTCTTAAGAGGGGTAATAAAAATAATTTTGCGATTATTAGATTTTAATGTATCGATATGATGGTGGATATACTCTTGGATAGTGTAAGTTTTACCGCTACCTGTTGGCATATCCAGTAGTATTAGTCCTTTATTATCCGTCTTGATATAGTTCTCAAGTACGCTCTTCACTTTAGCCTCCTTGTTAACAAAGGTTCTTTTCATATGAAGTGTAATAAAGGGAGGCAGTGTTGTGAATAGGTAATTGGGTGATTAGCGACAGCCAATGTCGTATTGGTTTGATTGGCTTAATTATTGGGATAACGGCTTGTAATGAGTATTTAATAATCAGTTTATAGTATGTATATAAGAGATGTATGTGATAATTTAACAAACATACTAAGGATATTATTTTAAGGATTATTTAAATGAAGCTAACTAAAAGTATAATTCTGGCTATGCTTGTCCCGATATTGATAGCCTCATGTATAACCAGTCCAGTGTTACTAACCAGCAGTCAACTGACCCACGTTACTGAAAACACGATTAAAACACCTGATATGAATATCGGCGAGAGAACTAGAGTTGAAAACCTTGGGTTTATGCGCACTCAATATGAACACTTACTGCCGAATATCAGCAATCAGAACTATGATTTTACATACGAAGCTACTCATGCAGAGATTAAACCAGTAAGAAGTTTTGACTTGGTAAGAACGCCCTACGCCTATACCAAAAGTCCTAAGGGTGTACGTTATGCCATACTTGCTTTGGTTGACCCAAAAACCAAGGATATCGCACATTCTAATATACGGATTGTCTCATCCACAGGTACAGGCTCTTTGATTGTTGATCACAGTATTAGTGATGAGCTTCGTAAATCATCGCCAACACGTGACTTTATAATGGCTATTGATGCTGACGGACGTGTATTTGATCTGACTGAAGCGCCTGAAGGTGCTACAGAGTATTGCAATAATAAAGGGTGTCGTTATGAAAGGGTATATGATTTAGAGCTTAACCCAACATTTTTGTTTTATTACGCAAACGGTGGTGCGCTGAACCTTGTGTCTGATACTAGGCCGGTCGCCATTTACTTGCCAAAAGAGATGATGATTGATTTTTATAATAGATTGAAAGAAGCCTCGCAATAAGTGTCGTTAAAGAAACATTAAATTTATTTAAATATTTTTTTAATATGTGATAACTGCTGTTTAGATTAGCAGGCAACGATAAGAGACTACTGATAGAGTTCATAAAAGTGCTTGAA
Source organism: Psychrobacter sp. CX21 (assembly GCF_057396255.1). Classification (NCBI taxonomy): domain Bacteria; kingdom Pseudomonadati; phylum Pseudomonadota; class Gammaproteobacteria; order Moraxellales; family Moraxellaceae; genus Psychrobacter; species Psychrobacter sp. CX21. The sequence continues at coordinate 24,322 of NZ_JBXYJG010000021.1, forward strand.
AAAGTTATGAGACTTGATTGTTAAATGTAGAAAGGATTTCTAATGAATATATTATTAATTATAGGGTTGGCTCTACGGCAATGGCATCTGCTGACTCTTCAGTATCCCACGAGGTTAATAATAAGAATACTAGTAAGCTTGCGTCATATATCAGAGGTAAGTCCTGCACAGATATTGGCAAATAGTTCTCAAAAAATGGTTGGATTAAATATCAAGAGCCTGGATTCCCAAAAGACTATTATTATCGACCAGCAGAGCTAGACTTTCCGGAAACTTCCAACCATGAGCTTTTTAAAAAGCATAAAGAACTTTATTCTTGTGTTAGCATTGGCATTGGCATTGGCATTGGCAATGGCGAATGTTATGGTCAGTTCAGCAAAGTCAAATATATAGTAGACGTCCAATATCAACCTGAGGGCGGTGGTGGGTTTGAACAACCCCATTGTAAATCAACGAGATATGCAGTAATTACAATTGACTAGGCCGCAAAATGCCCATTGATATAAAAATACATTTTGTTAACGGATTATTTAAAAAAAAAGCCAGACAACTTAGGTTGTCTGGCTTTCCTGTATTAATGGTTTAAATTTTAACGGCTGTAATATTCCTGCTGTATGTCGTACTCACATACCTCACAGTACCAACTATCTTTGGATCGCATATAAGGGATATCAGCAGGTATCTCTACAGGGCAGACATAGCCACAAAATGCGCATCTAACATCATCTAAATAAGCAAAGCACTGTCTGATTTCATTAAATAACTCTGGAGTGCTAACGCTGTGTTTGTAGCATACTGACTTAACATGCTCAATATAGACCGTAGTGGGATCATAAGCCCAGTAATCCTCACACATATTGAGCTCTTGGATACCCTGAGTTATGTTAGGTTGAAGTTTTAAAGTCATAATAAACGCCTCACTTAATAGCCATAACCAGGGTTTGTAAATAAATCTCGTAACTCACGCTCTAAAGAGGCGTGGAACTCCTCTGCTACAACAGACTTTGTTGGCGCGTTGTCCAGCTTGTTTTGTACCCATACGCGCAGCGCCATATGGTTATCAAAGCAAGTGTCAACCTCTAAGAAACGTGCTAAATCATTACCTGCCTGAATACAGTTATCGCGTATCAAGGCATTTGCAATACTATTTGCCTCAGCACTAATATGTCCTTGAGGTTTGTGATCAGCCAATAGTGTTTGATAATCAATGATCTTCATTGTTAACCTCCTTGTCCATATCCATATTGCTCGTGTCAAACTGCGCTTGACTACGATTGACCAACGCTTCAAAAGCGCTACCATCTTGACGAGTCATGTTAGGTACGTAGCGACTGTAAGTATTAAACAGCATCTTAGTGGTTGAATGACCCATCTGATATGCAATCCATTCAGGGCTCTCACCAGCGGCTAACCACAGAGTGGCTGCAGTATGCCTAGTTTGATAAGCATTGCGCTTTTTAAGGCCTAATGCTTTAAGCGTAGGATGCCAAACTCGTTTGTTAACGTTGTTATAGTCAAATGGCTCTCCCTTATGAGAGCAGAAAACATAGTCAGATTTGCCATAAGTGACCTTGTATTGCTCCTTTAACGCATCATAGACCAGTTGTGACATTTGGATGGCTCTATAAGACTCTTGCGTCTTAGGTGGAACGATTTTGCCTTTAACCAACGCCTGATTGATTACAATCTCTCTTCGACTAAAGTCAACATTCTCCCAAATTAAACCATCAATCTCGCTGGTTCGCATACCCGTAAAAAAGCGCACAAGATAGTAAGCCTTATAGTCTACTCTGACACCGTTTAAAAACTTCCAAACCTCCTCTAATGTGAAGGGCTGAATATTAACCTTAGGCTCTTTAAGTGCTTTGATATCCTCATAAGGATTTTCAAACTTGTAGCGTTTGGCCGCTTCTTTTAGTATCATACCCAAAGGTACCATGATAGAGTTTATGCGTGCCGCTGACAGATGTTTGTTAGTTTTTCCGCGCGTAACTTTGGCGAGTGATGAGCGGAAGGCTAATACATCTGTCTTTTTTATGCCTTCAATGGGCCTGTTTTTAAATTCAGGCAGTAAGTACATATCCAGTATTTCTCTGACTTTGCGCCTTTGAGTAGCACGCCATTCAATCTCTTTTTCTGAAAACCAGAGTTCTGCAAACTGGGTAAATGAAGGCACATTGATCGTGATGCATTCTTTTCGCTCACTTAGATACATCATCCGTTCAGCTTTATCACTCTTGGGGAAGTACTGAGCGTAATTGAACGTACCCAAAACAATCTCAGCTTCCATCCTTTCAATTATCTTTTGCAACTTCTTACGGTTTTCAGGGGTATCAATCAAATTGGTTGTTTCACGACAACGGACTCCTAAGTATCGAAAGTCGACAAACAACTTTTTACCTCGGCTTCTAATGCTAGCCATAATAGCCTCCTTATTGTAATGCCATGGCGTTGATGCTGCCGGATACGCCGACACGCATGTCTTTTTCAATTTCTTCCCATACATAAAGGATTTTTCTACCACCAAAGGGTCTGATGTAGTGAATGCCTTCAATCAGAACACTGTCTTTAAGTTCATTTCGAATCGTACGAGGGGTGTACTTAATGCGTTCAGAAAGCTCTTGGGTTGTTAAGTAAGTATGTGACATAATACATTCCTTATATAAAGTTTAATCATCACGGTACTTTTAAATACCATAGTTGTAATTTAGCACATATTTATAACTATGCAAGTACTTTTTACAACTAAGATTGGAGTTTTTCTGTGATAGTTAATCATTTACCGACTTTGTTAGCGGAAAGAAGACTAAAGGTAGCGGATGCCGTACGAGCGACAGGAATTAGCAAAACAACGTTACATAAAATATATAATGACCAATCATCAAGAATCGACTTCGATACTATTGATAAGCTGTGTGAGTTTTTAGAGGTTGAGGTTGGGGATATATTTGAATATGTTGCTGATGCAGAAGAGCAGGACTTAGAAAAGTAGAGTAGAGGTCAAATTTTAGGCATTTTTGAGTCAAAGAATTTAGAGCAGGCACAACTTGGGCACAATCTGGGCACACGGGTTTTTTGCGAGTGATAGGTTAAGCTCAAATCGATGGATTGTGGCGAAAGTTAGAATTAGTGTCAGCCCTTATATTACGGGCACAAAAAAACCCCAATCATAAAGATTGGGGTTTTCAAATCTTGGTAGGCGTAACTAGATTCGAACTAGCGACCTCTACCATGTCAAGGTAGCGCTCTAACCAACTGAGCTATACGCCTATTGAGGTGAAGTATTTTAACAAGTTTTTCACGCTTTGCAAGCTTTTTGTTCTACACCTTGCGTATAAAATTTAAATAAGATTACCAAACCTGTTTAAAACAAAGCTACGCATCGAAGGCCTTTTGGCAGGCTTGCACCAAATAAGGGTCGACAGACTCCTGATTCAATAGCCATTTGAGATATCTAGCGCCCTCAGAGCTAGCAGCGACATCTTCAATCAATTGACCTTTATACTTACCAAAGCTCAAGTGGGTTGGGATACGTGCCATTTGGCTAAACTCGTACAAGCTAACAATGTCGTTAATATCATGTTATCTCTCATTTGCCAAATCAATCAAACTTTGTAGAACCAATTGTGTAAAATAGATATCGTTAATAGCAGCGTGAGCATGTTTGGCTTCAGCACGGGCAACGTCGTAATGAAAATGATAAAGCAAGGCAACTAAAGTGTGGCTTTCTAGCGTTGGCAATAAATAGTTTGCCATGACTTGGGTACAAATAAGCTTGGGCGTGCGCATCACACCTGCATTTTTTAATACCTGCATATCAAAGTCAATATTGTGCCCAATAAGATACTCAACATTATCAGGCAACTTAAAGTCGGTATGTGGCGACTCGTCTATAATATCCTCTTCACATATATGCGACGTTGCCATCGAGCCTAAGCTGATCTGCTTTAAAGGGTTAAATCGTTTCGCTCTTGGCGCTTGCAAAACGATGACCTCGCTGTCTTTAATATCAACAATAGAGTAAGCGGCTTCCGTCATGTGTGGCTCAACTAAGCCTGTGGTTTCGGTATCAAATATATAAATAGTCATCAAATAGCCTTACTAAATCTGTAAGCTGTATTGTACTCGACATCTGTTATAAACTGACAGGTTTAAAGTGTTATTTATCCAGTGCTTCATTTAAACATAATGAATTGGCATAATATTAAGGATCATCCACCGTTTATATGACTCACAAATCAACAAAAACATTTCCATCGTATAGGTTAGTGGTCACTATAATTATGAGTGTTGCCGCTCTTCATTTGGTAGTAGCCGCAGTAATAATAGACAATCTTAATACGAACATCAAACCTAAAGACATCCCTAGCCCGGAGCCTATTCAAATTACAGTATTATCAGAACGCATTACGCCATCTACTGACATAGATACTAAACAAGCATCGAGAGGTGTTCGTAACCCTACGCAAGAGGCTACAAATAATAATAAACAGCAAGCTTCAGATATTACGGCTTCTAATACTAATACAACAGGGACTACAACGGAAACAGCATCTAATAATACACAAGAGACTCAGAACCATACCCGGTATAATAACAACAACAATAAGACGCAGACTACCAATGATGATGACACCCCTAATGTTGCTGCATACGGTTCAGTTGAATCTCAATCCTCTGAATCTAATAAAAACACCAAGGACGATAACCGCGATATAAATATCAATAAAAATAACAACGATAAAAGTAACAACAATAACGTGAGTACTGGCACTAATGATGGCACCCAGCAGACGGTAACGACAAACAATGCTAGCAGAAAAGATATAACGGGTGTAAGCCAAAGTGGTTTGGATAGCTCACCTGATGATATTGTTGTGTCCACACTAGCTAATAACCTCCAAGATACGCCTATCGAAATTACTATTCATGATCCAAGATGGGAGAGAAAACCAGACTTTAACTTTAGTTCTAAAACTGGCTCTGATAAAAATAAGACCTATGACGTTGTATTAAAATTAAAAGTTGATAAAAATGGTAATATCAAAATTTTAGAAGTAGAGGGTTCAGGTGATATCAAATTTGATAAAGAGGTTATACAGGCGGTAAAAAAAGCCAAACTTCATCCCTTTAAAGTCAACGTTGTTGCAAATGAGGGGATTGCGACGTTACACGTTGAATTTTAAAATTTTTTTATAAATATAATTTTACTTAAGGATATCTATGGGTTTTGACGCCTATTGGCAGTATACCGATGTCATTACAAAGACATTATTTTTTATTCTAATTGCCTTATCCATTTTGACTTGGGTGACGGGCATATTGCGCATTATAAAAAGTTATCGTTTGAAAAATAAAGTTGCAGATGACTTAACACATGCGCTTACTGAACAATCCAAACATTGGCACGCTTTACCATACGATCAGCGTAAGACAGCTACTGAACAAGCGTTGTTACAACATATCGGCCGCTACCGCTATCAATGCGAAAAAGGGCTCTCCATTTTGGGAACCATTGCGTCAGTCGCCCCCTTTATTGGGTTATTTGGCACCGTGTGGGGAATATTTCACGCTTTAGACAATATTGGCGCTTCAGGTAACGCCACCCTCGAGCAGGTTGCAGGGCCAGTAGGGGAGGCACTTATTATGACGGGGTTAGGTTTGGCAGTTGCAATACCCGCAGTTGTATTCTACAACGTGGCGGTACGATTAAACCGCCGAATTCAGTTCATTGCTAATGATACTGCTTACGGTATATTAGGCGACAGCACGACGACGCATCAAAAATAATCTGATTCAGTGTGGTTATAAATTATGCAGGAGCATTAACAGGAGCATTAAATTACATGGCTTTTAAACTAGGCGATGATGACATACCCAGTATCAACGAGATGAACCTTATTCCGCTCATTGATATCATGCTGGTGTTAACCATCATATTTATGATTACAGCTTCAGTAGTAAACCCCGCTATACCGCTTGAGCTTCCCAAAGCTGCTGCAACCACTCAAGAGACTGCCGCACCCATCATTCACATCAGTGTCGATGCTAAAGGCGGTTTATATTGGAACAATGAAAGCGTTACCATGCGCCAGTTAGAATCCCGATTCAATCAACTCACCCGTTTAGATGAAACTCAACCAAATCAAACTCAACCAAACCAAGTTCAATCAAGTCAAGCTCCTTCAGCTCAAAATAAGAATCAAAAGCCCAGTATTCATATCTATGCTGATAAAAACGCTCGTTATGAAAGTGTGGCTAACATACTAGCGATGGCGAATAACGCTAACCTAACCCAAATTGCATTTGTAGCAGATCCTTAAACTATATATACCTAATCGATATGTAGATAAATAGCCTAAGCAATTAAAAGAATTTAAATAGTTAAGCAGTCCTAATATTTGAATGTTCAATAGACCCTAATATTAGTTAGATTCATCTTAAATTGAATAACGTGACTTTTATTCATTATGATATTCGCTTATGATAACTCCATTGAATTTTATAACAATTTTTATAGCTATTCCGTTCGCTATGGTAGAAATGACCAAAGCCGTACGTCTTAAGTACGCCGCCTGACACTAAAAACCCAACGTCTCAACCATAGCTAAAAGCCCTTAACATCAACGTGTTGAGGTCTTTTCATATATTAAGCGCCATGATTTATTAATTAGGGGCTATGTAGATAGTAGGGGGATGTGGTTAATTAGAAGCCAATCCCGCTATTCGCTACTATCTGTCGTCTCAAGCGGGGCGAGTGGCTAAGATTTGGCGTGTCGCCTGCTACGCGCGCCACGCCAAACCGAGCCACCGCAGCCCACTTAAGCCGCCAGTATAGCCGCTGCTATCGGGGCTAGCGGTCAGACCATGTTCTTAACCAGCGCCGTCGTGGTTTGGGTGTGGCTATCATAATGAGCATCTTAAGCTTTAGCATTGAGCATTCTAAGCTTTAGCAATGACATTTATTGTTTAGAAATACCGACAGGATTAGTATCTGTCAAATCTGTCATATCTGTCATAGCGAGGGCAGGGCTTCTAAAGGCAAGCGCTTTATTACTAAAGCTGCCTATCATTACCGATTCAATTAGGGGTTTGATATCGGCGGCGCTACTCTCTACATTAAGCACAAAGTTAGCACCAGAGCCTCCTGTATCGTCATGTTTCTCAACGATATAATTAAGCGTGCCCATAGGCGGTAACTCAATTGATTTTTCTAAATAATGACGCACAAACTTACCTTCGGTATTGTAATAATCAATCTTGGTAACATAAAAACTGTCCTGCAAGCTGGTATTACGGATACTTAAGGTCGCTGATAACAACACTTTAGGATTGCCTTCGTCCACATAGATATCGGAGTACACAGGCACATAAAACATCTGTTGATAGGGCAGATCATTACTAATGGTATCGTCTGTTTGTAAGGTATCTAAGGGGCTTTGTTGTTTATCGTTATAAACTATATTAGGGTCGATTTCAGTATTATCACACCCTGCAAGCCCCAAACTTAAAGAGAGTAACAACCCCAATAAAATGCTGTTTCTCATGCGCTATCTACCTTAATTAAAATAATGTTAAGTACTATGTTTAGAAGCTATCTTATGTTTATGGGCTATGTGATGCTTAGGAGCTATATTATCTTAGGAGCTATATTATCTTAGGAGCTATATTATGCTTATGGGCTATGTGGCGTGCTTTTCAAACAACTTTTATAATAGCTAACCCACTAAAATATTGGTTTCTGGATACTTTATCTTGGTAGTTTTTGGCATTGCAATCAAAAAGGCTAGGGTTAAAGGGCCTACCCGACCGGCAAACATCATAAACATAATCACTATCTGCCCAAAGCTACTTAACTCTGTGGTCAAACCTCGTGATAAGCCAACGGTACTTAAGGCCGATACCACCTCAAACAGCACATCTTCAAAGGCATGATCAGCTTCGATAATAGCAAGTACAAACACACAGAAAAATATAAGCATCATGGTAATACTAAATAAAGCCAATGCTTTGCGCACTTGACGTTCAGGTATGCGCCGTTCAAATACGACCACATGATCACGTTGCCGAAGGTAGGACCAGGTGGTCAATAGTATGAGGACAAAGGTTCCCAGCTTTAGACCACTTGCAGTAGAGAGCGACCCACCACCAATAAACATGAGAAACAGCGTAAGTAGAGTGCTTGCATCTGTTAATTGGTCAATCGCTATACTGTTAAACCCTGCGGTTCTTGGGGTGATTGCTTGAAACCAAGCGGCAGTTATTTGGTCACTTAAACTTAACGCTCCAAGGGTCTGCATATTGTTATGTTCAAACAACCAATATAAAACAAAGGCAATAAGATTAAGCACGGCCGTTGCCACAATAACCAACTTGGTATTGGCTTCAAATTGATACCAGCTCTTATGAGTTATGAGGTCTCTAATTACTAAAAACCCCAGCCCGCCAAGGGTAATTAAACTGGTAATAACTACGGTTATGCCTATATCACCCACATAGGGCGATAAACTATCGCTGGTAAGGGCAAACCCCGCGTTGTTAAAGGCTGATATCGAATAAAAAACCCCATGATACATAGCATCCGACAACGGCATTTGCGGTATAAACAAGGCTGTTAAAGCAATAAAACCCAACGCCTCTATCACAAAAGCAATCTTAACCACATATTTGGCCGTGCCAATAATGTCTTTAAAATTGGTATCGCCCAAGGCTTCGCTAGCAATCATTTGGCTTTTAATGTTCAATCTGCGCTGCAAACTAAAAAATGCCAATACTGCAAAGGTCATAAATCCTAAGCCGCCAAGCTGAATTAAAGCGGCTATCACCACTTGCCCAAAGGTACTGTATATTGCCGTATCTACCACAGCAAGACCTGTTACGGTTACCGCCGATGTGGCTGTAAACAGGGCATCTAACCATGATATTGACTCATGGGTGGCTACAGAGAGTTTTAACAGACCACTGCCCAAACCGATCAACACCAAGTAACCAAACGCCAGTATCATAGGAGGTGAGGTAAAGAGCCGTGGTAACTTTATTGACATAGCATATACCTGTTTGAACAAACCTACCTATTAAGTTAAAACCCAACAAACTAGATCAAGCATCTTTATGAAAATACTTTGCCAAAGGTTTTAAGTATTTTAATAGCCCTGAAAATATAAGTTTATCCTCAGGCAGTATTTGCATATGGTTATCATAATTATGAATCGTTTTTGTGTTACGTACTACGCTTAGCAGTTGTATGTTGGGATGTTTGTGTAAAATCTCACTAACTAATTGCGCAGCCCACTGGCTAGGAATATCAATACGCACGATAAATTCATCATTACCCAAAGATAGATACTGTCTCACCATTGGGTAGTTCATCGCTTGAGCAATGCGAACCCCCATATCTTGTTCTGGATGAATGATATTGGTAACGCCCATGTTTTTTAAAATAGTATGGTGCGCATCGGTTTTTGCTTTAACCCACAGGTTTTTGATGTTCAAATTGACCAGGTTCAAGGTGCAAAGCAAACTGGCTTCAAGATCGTCACCTATACTGACGAGCACCCCGTCAAACTGGGCTAAATTAAGCTCATCGGTGACCTCTTTATTGGTGGCATCTGCAATAACAGAATGACTCAATATATTACTGACCTTATCAGTTTCTACTTCATCCAAATCTATGCCAATAACCTCATTGCCTTGATTTTGAAGCTCGATGGCACAAGTGCGCCCAAAAGCACCTAACCCTATAACTGCAAATTGCATAATACACCTTTTAGACGTTGCCAGACTAAGGCTATTCTACTGCGAGTCTCTAGGTTAAAACTATAACGAATACATTAAAATCGTAGACGTTGTGTATCTACCAAACCAGCCTCAAACATATATAGGTATAACCAACGAACTATAGTCAGCGCACTTATAAAGAGTCACTAAGAGTCACAGTATTAACCTCGCTAAGCCTACTCCCGTATTAGTATTAATTGCTACTTGCACTCGGTTGCCTTGTAACCATTGTAGACTTCTTTGACTATATAAACACTTTCATAAACACTTTCCAGTTGCTATCGTAGATGCAATACTTTTTTCTTAAATACTTTCTATCAAACGTATAGACAAAAAAAGAACCTCAATTGAGGTTCTTCTAAAATACGACTTAGCATTATCGAAACAGGCTAACCACTCACTTTAGCAATTACGTCCTCAAGGCTTAACAATTGTTTTTCGCCGTCATGGCGGTCAACGTACTCGTATTTGTCGTCAGTGTTATCATCAGCCAAATTGCGTTCAGATACTACGATACGGTGCGGGATGCCAATCAGTTCTAAATCGGCAAACTTAACGCCAGGACGCTCGTTACGATCATCTAAAATCACGTTTAAGCCTTTTGATTTGAGCTCATCATATAAGGCTACGGCCGTGTTCATCACTGTATCCGTTTTTGATTTCATCGGTACAATAGCAATGTCGAACGGCGCAATCGAATCTTTTAGATTAGGGGTTTTTGTCCAGATGATACCGTTGTCGTCATGGTTTTGTTCAATAGAGGCGGCAATAATACGGCTAACCCCAATACCGTAACAGCCCATCATCAAGGTTTTAGGCTTACCATCTTCGCCCATAACCGTACAGTTAAGCGCTTTAGAATACTTATCACCCAACTGGAAGATATGACCTACTTCAATACCACGCTTAATGCTTAAGGTGCCTTTCCCATCAGGGGATGGGTCGCCCTCAACGACATTACGAATATCAACAATCTTGGTAATTTGTGCATCACGCTCCCAGTTCATGCCCGTGGTGTGCATATTATATTCATTGGCACCTGATACAAAATCTGCCAGCGCCGCCGCTGCACGATCAACATACACAGGCATATCTAAATCGACACCGATGTAGCCCTTTTTCAAACCAGCGTCTCTCATCTCCTCTTCGCTTGCCATCGTTAAAGGCGTAGCCACTCCTGCTATTTTTTCAGCTTTGATGGCGTTTAAGGTATGGTCGCCACGTAAGATTAATGCGACTAACGGCGTTTGATTATCGTCAGTCGTCTCGTTATCGGCAGACGTCTCATTATCGGCAGTCGCCTCATCAGTAGCGCCATGTACAATCAGCGTTTTAACCGTTTGTTCTAGCGGAACATCTAAATGTTTAGCAACCGCTTCGCAAGTTGGCATTTTTGGTGTGTCTACGTTTTGACGGGCTTGCGTCGGTGCAGGGCGCTCATCAAAACATACTGCTTCTACCAGTTCAACGTTTGCGGCAAAGTCCGACCCATTTGAGAAAGCAATCGCATCTTCACCGCTGTCTGCTAATACATGAAATTCGTGCGAGGCCGAGCCACCAATTGACCCTGTATCCGCCAACACGGCTCTAAAGTCCAAACCCAATCGACTAAAAATCCGCGTATACGCATCGTACATCTCTTGATAGGTTATCGCTAAAGACTGCTGATCTAGGTGGAATGAATAGGCGTCTTTCATGGTAAATTCGCGAGCGCGCATAATACCAAAACGGGGGCGGATCTCATCACGGAACTTATTTTGAATCTGAAAAAACGTCATGGGCAGCTGTTTGTAACTGCGCAGCTCGCCATCGGCAATACTGGTAATGACCTCTTCATGGGTCGGGCCTAATACAAAGTCTCTATGATGACGGTCCTTAAACCTTAATAATTCAGGGCCATAATCTTCGATACGCCCTGTTTGCTCCCACAGTTCAGCAGGCTGGGTCATTGGCATTAACACTTCTTGAGCACCAATATTTTGCATCTCTTCACGCACAATTTTTTCAACTTTTTGTAGCACCCGAAGACCGATGGGCAACCACACGTATAGCCCCGACGCAAGCTTACGGATTAAACCTGCTCTGACCATCAATTGGCTCGATGCGATGTCGGCATCACTTGGCACTTCCTTTAATGTCGCTAATAAAAACTGACTGGCTCTCATAAAAGACTCAACTTTAACTATTTAATATCGAATAGGGGGGTGGCGTGTTATAAATTTTGGTTTTATTCCATTACCCTGACTATGTTAGGTAAAGTCGCGTCATGACGCAATCATTTTTTAATGTTGTAGACGCATCTGGGGCAGTAAATGCAAACAGTGAATAGGAAACCTAATACAAACAACTATTGGAAACGGTTAATGCTAATAGTTATCGTAAATAAACAGCGATATTGAAATAACATTACTTTAAAGCGTATTTTAAATCGTATAAAGATTGAATATACCTACTATTACCACCATTTAAAGAATAGGTATTGCTCACCGATTTAAAATTTTTCAAAACTGCTATTTTTAACACGGGTAGACCCCTATGACAAATAAGCGTCCTGACACCGCCAAACCCAGTCGAGTTTGGTTAAAATTAGGCATGTTGCTTATCATTATTCTGCTTACTGCTTTAGTCTGGCAGAGGATGACTACTGATGACACACCTGAAATCCAGACCGTCACACGTGATGGGGTGGTGTCTCGTATTCAAGAACTCAATCGTTTAGAGACGATGGCTTATAATGTAGATACGATTATTACTAGTGAACAAGAAGGCACATGGCAGCGCCTATGGCAGGATGAACAAAAAGGGCTGTTTCTAGCGCAAGGTCGTGTGGTCGCCGGGGTAGATTTAAGTCAACTTAGCTCCCAGATGGTTCAAGTCACTGACCCGACGCCAGAGCAAATAGAAGCGGCCAAAGCGCAGATGGCAAGTAGTGATAAGCGCTCAACTGTGACTATTATGCCGAACATTATGATTACCTTACCCCCAGCGCAAATTTTTACGGTCTATCTTGATGACGTTGAGGTATATGATTGGCAATCGGGTGGGTTTTTTGGCATGACTCAAGCTGAACCTGAAATATTTAAGCAAGCGCAAGCCAGTGCAAAAAATGAGATACTTGAACGCGCTTGCCAAGATGGTGTCATGCAAAAAGCAGCAGACAATGCTCAAAAAGAGATGCAGCAGTTATTTGCAATGACGGGTGCAACGGTCACAGTACACACCCAAGGTACAGGGGCATGTCGACCTATTGATTAAATTTAGTAGCTAATCACGCTTGTATGTTAAAAAAGCCATAGATAAGTGTTAACCTTAGCTATGGTAGCAGGTAGAGTGAGCTAGTGATCCCGCTATAGCCAAAGAGCTCGACGCAAAGATAAAGCCCTCTACCTGTATTTCTTTAGATTGAATGGTATCAAAGTGCCTTAGAAAATAAAACTAAGAGACACTGTATTCACAAGGGAAATGCAAAGAAATGACCTATCAAGTATACGTTGGAATTGACATATCCAAAGCTAAATTTGACGCAACATGGCTAAACCAAGAAGGTAAAAAAGTTAAAAACAAAGCCCACAGCAAAACCTTTACTAATGACGAAAAAGGCTTTGCAATCTTTACCAAATGGCTAGCTAAGCAAAGCACAAACAAGAAACCGGATGAATGTCTTATCATCATGGAAGCCACAGGCATATACTATGAGAACCTAGCCTATGATCTACACAGTAAAGGCTACACAGTATCCGTTATTAATCCGGCATATGCCAAACAATTTGCAGGTGCCATCGGCAGTCATCACAAAACCGACAAACAAGACGCGTACGTACTCGCGCAATACGCCTATACAAGGCACCCTAAAGCATGGCAGCCAGAACCTGAGCACGTGAGAAAGCTCAAGTATCTGCTAGACCGTTTAGACACGCTCAAGGCTGATAAAAAGCGAGAAAGCAACCGTCTAGAAAAAGTTGAATCTAGAAAAAGCTATGACAACGATATCGCCCAGTCTATAAAACAAGTGATAGACACTTATAACGAACAAATAGATATCATCCAAGCCAAAATAGATAAACACATAGGTAATCATCCTGACTTAAAGTTAGGCTATCAACCTAGTTAGCATTCCAAGCATAGGTAAGACAGTCGCACCGAATGTATTGTCGCTACTCCTATCTAAGGATTTTAAGGATGCTTCGCAATGTGCCTCATTTGTTGGATTAACCCCTATACATATACAGTCAGGAATCTTTAAAGGAAAAAGCCGTATTAGTAAAAAAGGGGATGGCAACCTACGATCGAAGTTGTTTATGTGTGCTTTATCTGCAATTAGTTGCAATCCTGATGTTAAGCAACTATATGAGCGACTGCTGAAGAGAGGAAAATGCAAAAAAGTGGCTTTGATTGCAGGTATGAGAAAGTTATTACAGATTTGCTATGGTGTGATAAAGCACCAAAGCAAATACAAACCTCAAGTTGCTATTTGATAGTAATTTGAGTTGACATATAAGATGGTATCTT
>NZ_JBXYJG010000022.1:0-27197 GCF_057396255.1 Psychrobacter sp. CX21
GCTTGTATGTTAAAAAAGCCATAGATAAGTGTTAACCTTAGCTATGGTAGCAGGTAGAGTGAGCTAGTGATCCCGCTATAGCCAAAGAGCTCGACGCAAAGATAAAGCCCTCTACCTGTATTTCTTTAGATTGAATGGTATCAAAGTGCCTTAGAAAATAAAACTAAGAGACACTGTATTCACAAGGGAAATGCAAAGAAATGACCTATCAAGTATACGTTGGAATTGACATATCCAAAGCTAAATTTGACGCAACATGGCTAAACCAAGAAGGTAAAAAAGTTAAAAACAAAGCCCACAGCAAAACCTTTACTAATGACGAAAAAGGCTTTGCAATCTTTACCAAATGGCTAGCTAAGCAAAGCACAAACAAGAAACCGGATGAATGTCTTATCATCATGGAAGCCACAGGCATATACTATGAGAACCTAGCCTATGATCTACACAGTAAAGGCTACACAGTATCCGTTATTAATCCGGCATATGCCAAACAATTTGCAGGTGCCATCGGCAGTCATCACAAAACCGACAAACAAGACGCGTACGTACTCGCGCAATACGCCTATACAAGGCACCCTAAAGCATGGCAGCCAGAACCTGAGCACGTGAGAAAGCTCAAGTATCTGCTAGACCGTTTAGACACGCTCAAGGCTGATAAAAAGCGAGAAAGCAACCGTCTAGAAAAAGTTGAATCTAGAAAAAGCTATGACAACGATATCGCCCAGTCTATAAAACAAGTGATAGACACTTATAACGAACAAATAGATATCATCCAAGCCAAAATAGATAAACACATAGGTAATCATCCTGACTTAAAGTTAGGCTATCAACCTAGTTAGCATTCCAAGCATAGGTAAGACAGTCGCACCGAATGTATTGTCGCTACTCCTATCTAAGGATTTTAAGGATGCTTCGCAATGTGCCTCATTTGTTGGATTAACCCCTATACATATACAGTCAGGAATCTTTAAAGGAAAAAGCCGTATTAGTAAAAAAGGGGATGGCAACCTACGATCGAAGTTGTTTATGTGTGCTTTATCTGCAATTAGTTGCAATCCTGATGTTAAGCAACTATATGAGCGACTGCTGAAGAGAGGAAAATGCAAAAAAGTGGCTTTGATTGCAGGTATGAGAAAGTTATTACAGATTTGCTATGGTGTGATAAAGCACCAAAGCAAATACAAACCTCAAGTTGCTATTTGATAGTAATTTGAGTTGACATATAAGATGGTATCTTTTCGTTCCTATCTTGTCTACCCACTGTGGCGGTGACTAATAGCCAGTAGCGTTCCTGTTGTCTCGATACCGCTACTGGCTAAGTCACCGCGACACAGTGGTCAAACAAGGATATCCACTTCAATCGGGGCTAAACCGCTCTACATATTAAAGATCTGGTGAACGTTAAATTTATTTTTATCAATATATTAAACCCTTTGAGGACGGGGTTGTATATTGTAAAACTAAATTTGGAGTACGATTTTTAACGGTTCTCATAAGCCACATGTGTGGTGGTGGCTTTCTGAACGTTTGGGGGACGTTCAGCCCACCGCAAAGAAAAATTTGTAATTTTCCTCGACTTTAAGAATGTTTCTCATAAAATTCCTCTTAAGGGAATTTATCTTGCGAACCTAAAATTGCAGTGCTTTTTTTAACGGTTCTCATAAGCCACCTGTGTGGTGGTGAAGACCTAGAAAGAAAAAAAATGTAAAAGTATATTTTTCTAAGCCACCTGTGTGGTGGTGAAGGTGTCTATGCTCTTCCATTGATATGACTTGGGTTTCTAAGCCACCTGTGTGGTGGTGAAGTTATAGCGGGGCTAACTTTTGTCATAACGTATTTTCTAAGCCACCTGTGTGGTGGTGAAGCGGCGGGCGGTTCAATGGTGACACTTGTTATTTTTCTAAGCCACCTGAGTGGTGGTGAAGTGATTTTAAGTCATGGGGTCGGTAGACCATTATTTCTAAGCCACCTGAGTGGTGGTGAAGGCAGCAACACACCTATAGTTACGCCACTAATCTTTCTAAGCCACCTGAGTGGTGGTGAAGCATTGCTGACATTAGATAAAAATCTTAATAAATTTCTAAGCCACCTGAGTGGTGGTGAAGTAATATCAGTAGGCGTTTCACCGTCATCATTTTTTCTAAGCCACCTGAGTGGTGGTGAAGGTAAATGGAGAAAGGGTGAAGCGGAACCATCATTTCTAAGCCACCTGAGTGGTGGTGAAGTTAGATTGGCAATAGCGGGTGTAAGTGGTAGTTTTCTAAGCCACCTGAGTGGTGGTGAAGAGAGTAAAGAGCCAAAGCTACAAGTCGAAAAATTTCTAAGCCACCTGAGTGGTGGTGAAGACGAATAACCGCTAGATAGCTTGTCAAAGTCTATTTCTAAGCCACCTGAGTGGTGGTGAAGGCTAGCCCTTTATCGTTTAACCAAGAAATCAATTTCTAAGCCACCTGAGTGGTGGTGAAGTGCATCAAGCGAAGCGGCTCATGAACTTGATATTTCTAAGCCACCTGAGTGGTGGTGAAGTTGCTGACTCTTCGATTAGTCTTGTAGTTTCATTTCTAAGCCACCTGAGTGGTGGTGAAGCTGAATATAGAGTTGCTGAGTTTACAGATAATTTCTAAGCCACCTGAGTGGTGGTGAAGTATAAATAATGCCTTGAACCGCGATACTTAAATTTCTAAGCCACCTGAGTGGTGGTGAAGATGAGTGAGGGATGGGACGGTAAATTACCTAACTTTCTAAGCCACCTGAGTGGTGGTGAAGAGCGTTTGAAAACGTTTATAAAAACATCGAGTTTTCTAAGCCACCTGAGTGGTGGTGAAGTTGGGTTGACTTTGTTTACTGTTTTCAAATTTTTTCTAAGCCACCTGAGTGGTGGTGAAGATGACAATACATCATCATGCCCTACCACATTCTTTCTAAGCCACCTGAGTGGTGGTGAAGACGATGCGCTCGAAAAGCTGAACCCTGAAAATTTTCTAAGCCACCTGAGTGGTGGTGAAGCATGACCATTGCGACCAGTGACTGCTATTAATTTTCTAAGCCACCTGTGTGGTGGTGAAGCTATAAACGCATTATCAATGTAA
Source organism: Psychrobacter sp. CX21 (assembly GCF_057396255.1). NCBI lineage: Bacteria > Pseudomonadati > Pseudomonadota > Gammaproteobacteria > Moraxellales > Moraxellaceae > Psychrobacter > Psychrobacter sp. CX21. Next base: position 3,090 of record NZ_JBXYJG010000022.1, read on the forward strand.
GTGCCCGCCTTTCTAAGCCACCTGTGTGGTGGTGAAGCATGACCGTTACGACCAGTGACTGCTATTAATTTTCTAAGCCACCTGTGTGGTGGTGAAGTTTAAAATAGCTTACTCAACTAACCCTGCTTGTTTCTAAGCCACCTGTGTGGTGGTGAAGTAAGCAATATCAAGTCAGTAGCGGCGCCAGTGTTTCTAAGCCACCTGTGTGGTGGTGAAGGCCTTGCTTTGGCTTATTAACGTCATGGCAAGTTTCTAAGCCACCTGTGTGGTGGTGAAGTGGGTAGTAATACATAATCTATATAGTGTTTTTTTCTAAGCCACCTGTGTGGTGGTGAAGTTTAGATGAGACAACGCCAGATAAAAATATTGTTTCTAAGCCACCTGTGTGGTGGTGAAGCGGTGTGGCAACGGTTAACGTAAATGTAGACTTTTCTAAGCCACCTGTGTGGTGGTGAAGAATTAGAGACAAGACAAGCAACGTTTACAGTCTTTCTAAGCCACCTGTGTGGTGGTGAAGCAAATATGTCATTGATTGCAGTCTTTGATCTATTTCTAAGCCACCTGTGTGGTGGTGAAGATAAAAGGCGACCAAGGTTTAAGGGGCTTTAATTTCTAAGCCACCTGTGTGGTGGTGAAGGCGAAAGATATTTCTCTGTTAATTGTTGCATTTTTCTAAGCCACCTGTGTGGTGGTGAAGGTATAATTAATATAGCTATTGTCCATTCCCTCTTTCTAAGCCACCTGTGTGGTGGTGAAGCCAGCTATCAGCCATACGTGTGCGTTTTAGATTTTCTAAGCCACCTGTGTGGTGGTGAAGTAAGCTGGTTATCTTAAATCATGGTAACGGTTTTTCTAAGCCACCTGTGTGGTGGTGAAGCTACACATAGGCTCTGTTAGACCGTTTTTAGTTTTCTAAGCCACCTGTGTGGTGGTGAAGGTATGACAACGCTTAATGCTTGTCACTTGTTATTTCTAAGCCACCTGTGTGGTGGTGAAGGCATAATACGCCCTCAAATGAGGGCTTTTTTTGTTTCTAAGCCACCTGTGTGGTGGTGAAGTAAGTTAGTCATACTAAATCATGGCAATGGCTTTTCTAAGCCACCTGTGTGGTGGTGAAGAATGATTGTTGCTAAAGAAGTCCGATATACGTTTTCTAAGCCACCTGTGTGGTGGTGAAGGGATATTTAGACAAGTGATGAATTTAATTATTTTTCTAAGCCACCTGTGTGGTGGTGAAGGAGCAGCTATTAAGCGAGGGTTATGTGGTGGCTTTCTAAGCCACCTGTGTGGTGGTGAAGCAGATGCTTTATTGTCTTTTGTGCATCATACATTTCTAAGCCACCTGTGTGGTGGTGAAGGTCTTTGCGTCTGATACCCAGTGTGAAGAACATTTCTAAGCCACCTGTGTGGTGGTGAAGAGCAGCTATTAAGCGAGGGTTATGTGGTGGCGTTTCTAAGCCACCTGTGTGGTGGTGAAGTAGATTTACTGACCCCGCCTATGCCTGACATGTTTCTAAGCCACCTGTGTGGTGGTGAAGAGGATTTCATCCTCTTAAAAAGTAATTATAGCAAAGCCTAGAGGTCAAAAACCCTGTTTTTACCCTCAAATTTTAGCTTTGTTATAACTTATTGATTTTACTACAAGTTTTTAAATAGTTCAAAAAGAGGGTTCTAACCTCCAATTTTAGGGTAATTCTTCATTACCTTATTTTATGAACATTAAAAGTGCTTTTACCAATGTGGGACAGTGGTATTGCCTGACGCATTATTTATTCCGTATGGATTAAAGCCACCTTTAATTGGGCTATCTACTGTTTCTTGGACAATAGCTAGTTTGTAGTTCTGTTTATTGGTTTCACTTCTAAGGTTGATATAGGGGTAAGGCTTATTGCTATTCCCATGCTTTGCAAGGTATGCCAGTGCTTCACTTTTATCTACCTCATTAAACTCTGCATACCTTTGTGCTTGTTTAAGTATATTTCTATAGCGATAGCGTCGGACAACAACATGACTGTTTGATTTATCGCCAACTTCTTTAATGCTTTTGATATGCACATAGTCTGTCAGTCGCTCTAACCATTTGTTAAGGTCGAGTTTTTCTAACACATCCTGACTGGGTGCAAACACCCGCAGTTTGCTACCCAATTTAGAAGATTTACCATTTTTACTATCAAAGTAATAGTCAGGGAAGCTAATACCAATGCTATCAATGTCGTGCGTATTTTTTACATCCGCTAAGGCAATGTGCAATTGGGTAAAAAGCTTACTCCAAACAAAATAACTGGTTATTTCGGGGTCGGGTAGGATGGTTAGCTCTTGGTAGTATTTCATATTACTTTTCACCTTCGCCAAACACACCGCCACGGATAAGCATAGCAACAACAAAATGTTTGTTCTCATCAGTAATTTGTTTGTCATTTAACCATTTTAAAAGCAATGTCTTAAAATCATCTCGACTTGAGCGATAGGCTTTGCCTCGCTGGGTGACTGAACCATAAGCTTCAACTGCAATTGGCGCTTTTACTTTATCGAAATCCGTGTACCAATCATCAATGGTACGTAAAGCATTACCTAGTTTTTCACTATGTATAGCAGCTTGTCCATCTAGTGAAAAAAGATGTCGGCTTTTTTCACCTTTTGCACTATTTAAAACCATCTCTTGCGATGGCCATACCCGTTGCCCGTTACCTAACTCGGCGAATGCCTCAACTTGTAGTAGTACTTTTTCATTACCTAATAACCCTGCTTTAATTAACTTTGCCAGTTCTATAACTTTCTCATCATCAGAGAGGGTTTCTTTTAAAGAGTAGTTATAAGCGTCAAATTCGATTGGGGTATCAAGAGAGCTATGACTAACTTTAACTTTTAAGTTTTGTGCGCTTACTCTATTTCGCCATAAAAAGCGGGCATTGGCTATGTTATAGGCATAGCGATTGGCTAATTCGTCTATACTTGATTCTAAGTATGCATTAATTTTTTCAGAATATATTTTTTCAAATTCGGGATTATTACATACTGATGGTAAGTCAATTCCCGAGACAATTCGTAAAGTAAAAGTAAGTTTAAGCGTGTTATCTGTATGTGCTAATACCGCATCATCCCCCCATGATAAATTGGCTTCAGCAACTTGTTTTTGTAGCTCCTCCTCATTCTCAAGAACCTCCTGCTTAAAATTGCTTTTAACGGCTCGGTTGCGCCGTTCAAACAATTCTATTTTTTGCCACTGCTCAGGTTGCTCGATATTATTCCAATCTCCTGACCACATCAAAGCGTCAGAAGGTTCTAAATTACGGTTAAAAGCTAGTACGGTTGGCATTTTGAGGTCAGACATAGGTTACTCCTTGGGTTTTAAAATAAATTTAGGGCGTCTTCTAAATTCGAAAATTTGACTGCTTCGGTAGTTGTAGATGGATGGTCTTGTTGAGTTAAAGATTTATGGTTTGAGTTTTGATTGACTTGATGACAAAGATACCAGTCACTATCGTGTTCATATCGCCAGATGACACTTTGTATAGATTCCAATGAGTGAGCACCTTTCCATTCACCAATAGAATGTATGGCCTCTACAAATCTGACAGGGGTGGTATTGTCTCTTGTATTAAGTACTTCACCAGCATCATATAGCTTACTAATTGCTTTATATCCTACCATTAATGGAACTAACCAACCCGATTGCGGTTTTGGTTGGTATAACCACTCAGCTGGTGTGCTGTCATCAGGCTTATCTTCATTTTCATCTTGCGATGAGATTTGTTGTTTAGGTGTTTGTGGCTTAGCTTTAAAGCACAACGCAGAATAGTCAAGCCATGCATCTAAAAGTTGCGTTTTATCATCTTGTTCTTTAAGAGCATGATAATGTGCTTGCAAGTAATGACTTCTATCTATCAATACAAAACCTGGCATGACGAGGCGTTTTATTGAACGTAGCATTGTAGATTGTTCACTTTCTGTACTGCCAGTTAGTAATTTAACTTTTTTAACATTCAAAATTGTGCCACCAGCCAGTCGCATCTCTAAAGCTAAAGCTTCAATATCTTGCTCAAATTGTTTTATTTGCATAGTGTTCAAAGATAGCGGTTGCTCAATCTCTATCACTAAACTGACAGTAAGGTTCATTTTACCTTCTTCAATAATCGGCACTGACTTCCCGCTTTTATGCTTTGCTAACACTGGTGGGTTTTTGCTCTGTAAAAACTCAAAATCTGCATAGCGTTTCGGTTGATAAACCTTGTTATGTAGTCGATTAGAGACAACTGAACATCCTGTCAAAGCAATATTGTCATAATCGTTAGAAATCTTTCTATTCAAAGCATGGGTAAAGCCCAAAAAACTGGTGATAGCAGGAAAGCCCCACGTTAAGCCAGCAATTGAGTTGGCGTTTTGTACGTCAATATGACTAAGCACAAGATATTGACTCATAGGGTTCTCTCCTCTAAATGCTCTTTCGTCATCATTGCAAGATAAGTGTTTAATTCGTGAGCAAAATGTTCCTGCCATAGTCGTTCATGTATTGGGGTTAAATTAAGCACCATCTTATCTTGGTTTAGTTTTTTATGTCTCTTTGAACTTTGTTTAAGTTGCTTATTTAACCAGCGTGCATAACTTGCGCTCACTGTTTTAACCCACGTTTTTGCAAGCCTTTCAGCCTTAGCGATATCATCAGTGCGGTTGGGTTCTAGTAACAATTGCTGTTCTATGGGCAACTCGCAATCCATAGTCCACCCTACAGGATTATCTTGTAGCTGTATTTCGGTTAAGTATTCAAAAAAGGCATCACTAATCGACTTCAGCTTTCTAACTACTGCTGCATTCCTGTCAGGTTTGTTAAGGTTGTCAGCTTTCTGATTTTTGAGAGCTATTAAATAACTTCTTAATTCATCGATACTATCTTTAAGTCGATATTCAAGTTGCTTATCAAACAAAGTATCTTTGCCGGCAATATTAATTTTGCTAGACCGCCATTGAGGTGGCATGGCAGCAAATAAAGCAATTCGACCACCACGTTGACCATTTAAGGACGAAGCATTAGAGTGATTAGAGCCAGTCACATTTAGATACGCTTTATTGGGATAAGAGCGAACTTCTAATGCTGAATATAGCCCTGTTTTCTTTTGTTTTCTGGCATCTTTAGCCTCTTCGCTATAATATTTTTGATGCTCTGCATGAATAGCGTGTACCAAAGATGACGAGGTTAGGGGCAGTAACAGGTGATAACCTTCCTCAATAGGAAAATAAATCTGTTTATTCAAAAAGTAGCTAGACTTTCGATCACTGTCGTAAGCTTGCTTGAGACTGTTCACCCAAATAGAAGTTAACTCTTTATTCTCAGTCAACTGGTTTAAGAATGCCGTATCATTCGATTGTATACAGTCTAAAACGCTAACACCATCTACCGAAAGCTTTAGAATATCTGCAATAGGTAATGAGGCGGCATTAGATGATGCAGTGTCGATTTCTGGGTTATCAAGGCTATTGGTAGTTAAATATTGATTATTCTTATCGTTGGTTAAGTCTAATATACTTGACCCTTTACTACTTGAATGCGTGAGTTTTGCGACATGAGTTGCAAAGCTAATATCAGATGCTTTAGCACAGTAGGTACTTAGCCAAGTCGTAGGGTTATGCTCCTTAGCTAAATCTTCCAGACTGTCCTTTACGTCTTCTTGTAATACTAATAACTCGCTATTGGTTATTGGTTTTGATATCAAATTCAGTAGTCGTTCGTATTTTTGCTGTTGCAATTCTAACGCTGATTGTTGTTTGTCTTTTTTAGACTTTTCAATGGTCTTAACTTCTGCTTTTTTATCAGGGTCGATACTGCCAACAACAGCAGCGAGTCTAGTATTAAATGCACCATTGGTTACTCGACCTTGTTTGTTTTTTTTAGGTTTATCCTTAAAGAGACTGATTAGCTTTTTGTCATGTCGAGATTCAATATAATCTACTATCAAATCTGCTAACTTTTGATGTTTATCCATGATTCCATCTATCCTTTTTTGGTTGTTGATAGACGCCAAGATGATGATGCCAGAGCCATTGCTCATCTGTTTTATCGTTAACTTGCCTTAGCGTAATCTGTGTGAATGTTTTGAGTGAAGTAGTTGAGCTTTGACCCAGTTTTTTTTCTAATATCTCAACTTCATTTTCAATATCTACCGCACACCAAAACACATTGCCGTTTGCCTGTGTCACAACGTCTTCTTTTTTAGCAACGTCGTTGGTAAGCTCGTATTTGGTTGGATACGTTTTGGGGATTTTTTTTTGCCAACGCAGTCCATCAACGTGTGGCGGATTTGCTAGGCAGTAGTCCTCTTGACGTAGGGATTGTCTAAATGGTTGTCTCTTTTGTAATTCACCGCACCAGCTTGGGTTATGTTGCCACCATAAAGCGGCATAATTAAAATATTTCTTAGAACCAAAAAGCTTTAATTTTTGAGATATATGCTCTAATGCATTAAATGAAGTGATTCTATTATTGCCTTCGCTGTCTTTAATAATAAAAGGTGATAGCAATATATTAGGCTCTATGATTCTAGGTATGGCACTTATACTAACGATATCATCTGCAATATCTAGTTCACTAAGTATTGATGATGAATATTGTATCCGTTTAGTCTCAAACCCGGGCTTACAAAAGTTAGGCGTACTGCCTTTCAAGCCTTTGTAGTTGGTAGATAAAATGTGCATATTGTGGCATTGCGGTTGTTGCTTTCGATGACGCTGCACCCTTCCTGCTAACTGAATGATTGAACGCATTGAGCTGGGTTCTACGACAGCCCAATCATAATCATGGTCACGACCAACTTCCGCCACCGCAGTTGCCAACACCACAAATATATGATTTTTTTGAGCGTAGTTAGCAACCCTAGCAGATATATTGGCGTTTTTAATCCATGTATCTATGTTTTTACGATTAAGAGCGGCATCAAGTTGTCGCTCAATGCTAGAGCGTTGTATTAACGGAAATTGGCCGTGATAAATAGAGTAATGTACTACAGTGTTTTTGAGTGGACTGATTTTTAATAAATGCTTTGCAACCTGTACCATCGGGTTAATATTAGCCATACGTACCAAACCAATAGAAATAGATTTGTCGCCCATGTTTATATGATGCTGTCGATGCAACTCATATATAGAGTGATTAATGTGTTGTGCTAGCCATTGGCTTGGGGATAATGATTTATCGATATCTTTCTCGATATCAATGAGCTTGGCTTGTCTTAACGGTACGGCATGTTTTTGTAATTGTTTAATTCGCCTATCAATAAACGTATCGTGTGCTGTTTTGAAAGCTTGTTTATTATTTATAAATTCATATTGAGGGTGTTTGAATTCATCAAACCATGCACAGCAAACAGTATCACAGATGCCTTGCTCACCGTTAACTTCAGTGTAGTGTTGTCTGCCTGCTTGATAGGCTTCAAACAATGCTTGCGCAAGCGATGGTGACATAGTTGCAGTAGACAGTAATACACGGCTACCTAACATACCAGCCCAGTTTACCAATCTGCAAAGGGCAGGCAGGTCATCTAAGCCAAAATCATCAGGCTCATCAAGTACCAAATCAGACGTTAATAGACGTAGCATAGGCGCAATCTGTCTACCGCTACGAGTCCCTTCCGTTGCAGGGGTTAGATAGTCTATAGTACTCACCAATATAGGGGATTCAATGAGTCTTAAAATCTTAGGGTCATGCTTTATCCACTCTGAAAACTCACCGCTATAATCGATGCTCCCTTGCAGCACCTCAACATCGCCATCAATCAAGGGTTCTGATGACTGGCTGCCCATAGCCTCCTGTTCACTTGTTGGATATTGACTCATGTCTAACGTCTGGTGCGTATTTGTTGCATTATCCGCATTAGTAGTTTGATTTAACTGTTTAACGGCTTGTGATCCAATCAACATAGCCAACTCCCCATCCTGTAACGATAGGTCTTCTTCAAGAGCATTAGCAGTTTGAATGGTCAATGTTCTAAGTCCAAGAGCGATATTGAAGCGGCAATTATCATCATCAGATAGACCATACATGATACGGGCATTCGCTAACGTTTTACCTTTACCAGTTGAAGCTTTACAAATACCAAAAAAGCCATATTTTTTGGTATCCTCACTAACCTCTTTAGCTAACGCATATGCCTCGTTTTGCCATACAAAATCTGTATGCTTAGTGTCTTTAGCCAATGTTTTGTTATCACTTAGAGGGGGTAAATCATGACGTAAGCTAGGCAAGAGTCGTGCAATCTTCTCAGCAAATATACCCACGGCAATATTGTGTTCATCAAGTTTTTGCTTGAGTTGTCGATGACCTTGTTCGTCCTTATAAGTATTGGCATAAGCTTTATAGTTTCTGTCTTGCAAGTCTAAATCAAGCTTTATCTCTGGCGTATCTGATGAATAGTAATGGTCTGCTAACATTAAGCACAATCTGGCAATATGAGCAGTATAATTTTGCTTAAACCAGCATTGTAAAAATACACGCTCATGCCGTAATATTCTGGTAGCTAATATACTGACTTTGGTTTGCCAATGTGCGCTAATCAGGGGCGTGCCATGAGGGAAAAACCAATTTTTTTCAATTTGAACAGGTGTCCATTCATCATTTAAACTTTGTGGAGAGTTCCAACAAGGGTCAAATAAGTTGCTTGACCATGAATTGATGTCATTTAAAGGTGGTGGATTAGATTTATCGCCAGCAGATACAGGAAGACGATGATGTGAAACAATCAGCCAAGCGACGAATCGGGCCACTGGTGGCAAGGTGTCAAAAGGTTGTGGAATAATGTGTGTAGCTATACCGTCCTTGAACATAGCAAGATTATTTAACATCTTAGTTTCACTATGTTTGTCAATAGTTGCAAGGCTATTTAACCATGTTCTATCATCGTTATCATCAACAAAAGCCTGAAAAATTCTTAGCGATACCCATTCGTGCCTATAGGGTTCATATAACTTTTCACTCTTTCCTAGCAGTTTGTTTTGAAAAAGTTTATTGGCTTTACCTACATCATGAAAAAAACCTGCCAAACTTGACAACAGGGCTATCACTTGGGTATTTAAAGCAAAGCGTTCAAAGTACTGCTCATCGTTATTAGTCCAATTCACAGGCACAATCCCCACCTCATTAAATTTACGCTTATTACCCGCCACCCAAACCAGTTCCGTCTTTTTACGAGTACGTATCCGATGACAACTTACTGCCGTTGACTTGGTTGCAGACGCTCTAAGTAATTGCTTGACCGTTGCCAAACCATCTTCAGTAATAGCCGTTTGCCAAACATTATCGCCAATGCGATTGGCAAAGGCATCCAATATGCGACGAGTACGCTTTAAGGCTTTTTTCTCACATTGAGAGACAAAGGTGACAAACATTAGGCTACTTCCGTGTATTTATTATTTGAAATTTAATTACATATTCAGGGAAACTTATAGAACCCTAAGGCTCTATAAGATCTAAAGCAATACACAAATAAGCACATAAAACTTATAGACCCTAGGGTATATAAGCCACCTAAGCGGTGGAAAAAAATGAACCATTTAGTCACTAGACTCTTTTCTAAGCTGTATGTGCTACAGGGATAACCTACTTACTAATGGTTTGATTAATATTGACCGTAATATCGTTATCACTAGCTAACTGAAAATTAGCGCCTGATACTACAATAATAAAAATCAAACTAAATTTAAGCTTTGTCACATAGCTACTCCTTATAATGAATGAAGTATTAATATAACAATAACGAATTATTATTACAACCAGAGTATAGTGACTAAATAATAAAACTAAGCTTTTTTTGATTCTTTAAAATTAAAGCCGAAACTTTAAAGCGGAGGAGCGGTTTAGCCCCGATTGTAGCGGATATCCTTGGTGCAACACTGTGGTGCGTGCGCTTGGCAAGTGGCGATATCGTGATAGCAGGAACGACACGTGCCATTAGCGCACGCTACAGTGTCAGCCAAGATAGTAGTGAAAGCGGGATTGGCTAATCATTCTAAGTCTATTTTTTAGAGTTAAAATTTAACAACTAGTCCCAATCCGTCTTTAAAGCCAACGCCTTAACCACCTCAAACATCTCATCAAGTGCCGCATATTGAGTAAAATAGTTGAGGCATTCTTGGCAAAATTCCTGTTCACTTAGATTCTCACTGGCGCAAATAAACGATAGTGGTAGTACCAGTGCATCCTTCACAATATCAGCAATATCAAACACCAATGCCCCACGACGAGTCTTGCCATGCATTACTGCAAAACCGTGTGGAATACCCAGCACCCAAGCGGTCGTTGCACCGAGTCCATAAGCCAAATAGTTACCATGATTTAAAAAACTATTGGCTTTATCAATGCCATCGTGCTCCCGAGTAAAGCCGTCGTAATTGGTATTTTGCGCCGCCAGTTTATACAGCGCTTTGGTCAAGCGAGCCTCAAGTTGCAGTAAGTGCATAGCACTATCTTGCATCATGATTTGGCTTTTATGTTTATCTAGCAAGCTTGCGATATGCTCATCGCTACTGTCAAAACCGTATTGTTTAAACGCTTTGTCCCGTCGCCAAACGCTACGCAAAAACTCAATGCGAGCCACTTGCATGGTTTGCGCCGCTTGCAACCGTTTGCCATCGTCCCACCACCATTGCATCCACCCTTGGATATATTCGGTGGGTCTATACTCGCTTTGAGGCGTCAACCATTCAACAAATATTTCACGTTCATTACCCATAAACAGCGGTGTACCGCCGCCGCCGCAAAACCCTACTAATACCCCTGCTTGCGATAGCAGACGCATGGCAGCTTGAGTGATGGACGTACCTGTGCCGAGAAGTAAGGAGGTGGTATTGGCGATAGGGATATTAAAATAAAGGTTGGCTTTGTCTTCTTCAGTGAGGTATAGCACACGTCCGTCTTTTTGCATTACCCGACAATGTGAGAGGTAATATATATTGGCGCGTTTGGAGTGCAAGATGGTTTTAAGATCGGAGGCGGCAAAGCTGTTATCGGTGTAGGCGTTGGTCTTTTTCATGTCATTCCCTAACCTGTCTAATCCATATAAGTGCTATGGTTTTATAGTAGAGAATGTTTATTAGGTTATCAATACTTTAAGTATAACTAAATGACACTGGCTGTCGTCTGACATACGATTTTGTTTAGCTTTTTCTTAATTTTTTAATTATTACTAAGAATTGATGCAATGGGAAAGTTGCTAAGAGGATATAAACTTATTTAAATTAAATGGTATCTATTAGTTTAACTGACGTATACTCAACTTATGCAATAAATCACTTTATAAAATGACTATTATATATAGGGCGGCGCTATAAATTAAATGAGTGGCGTATTTGAATGCTCTCAGACTTAGATTCAACAGACCTTGAATTTAACACACCTTTAATTCAACCGACCTTAGATTTAAAAGCTCTAAAGGTAGTTGAGGTTAGAGTTAGTAGCGTCTAGATATAGTATTAATGAATTTTTTTGGCGCATTCTTTTAAGATAGGTAGTAAGTCTTGGTTTAAATCATCAGAGGTTACGCGAAGCGCGTTGGTACTGATATTAATGGCGCCGATTAATTCATTATTAGATTTGTAGACAGGTACGGCGAGTGATAACGCGTTCTGCGACCTCAGATTAGGACATTTGATAGTGATTTTCATCAAAAGTTTGCAGGACATCAAGTCCTGAGGCAAGTGAGGTTACAAAATCTGGGCTATCAAAGGGTATTTTTGGGTCTGGTGCTTTGGATATTCAGTTCAATCAAAACTTTTAATTATGGCGTACCTGCATGCCCCACCTCAACTTGTACAGATAACATGCGTCCTTTGGTTTCAGACTTGCGAGAAGCCTCATCCCAGTCTGGCGCCGCACACATAAATAATGTCTTACCGTCTTGTCCACCTAGAGTCACCGCAAAGACACCATCAGGTGCAGTATCGATAGTTTGTAAAATCTCTCCACCCTCAGCTATACGTACAGCTCGCTGATTCAAAGTATCCGCGATCCACACAGCACCTTCGACATCTAATGTAAGACCATCAGGTAATATGCTGGCGTTTTCAATGCGTAGACCAAGATTGGGTTCATTACCTAATTCTCCAAAATTTGCAAAGTCTCGTTTATCTCCGAGGCTACCATCATCTTTAATATCAAATTGAGTTATTTTATTGCCAAACAGTTCATTAACGATCAATGTTTTATTATTTTCAGAGATAACCATCCCATTTGGAAATGCCAGCCCCTCAGCGACAGTCTGTGAGTTTCCATCAGGTTTAACCAATACAAGCCCTGTATTTTTATGATCAGCACCACCCATCAAATCAAAGCCGAAGTTGCCTACATAGGCATTGCCATTAGTGGCTACAACCATATCATTGGCATGACCATCGCAATGTTCCCAGATATCAGAATGTACGACCAAGTTACCGTCATCTTCTAGTCGTAAGACTTTACGGTCTTTCATCGATACTACAAGCATACGTCCATCAGGTAACCATCCTAAACCGGAAGGCTGTTGTTGAACATGCACAATCTTTTCTGCTATTCCTTCTTCGTTGACTCGATAGACACCTTGAGTATAGAAATCAACAAACCATAATGTATTTTGATACCAACGAGGTCCTTCTAAATAATGAAAGCCGTCTACACAAACTTTTATTTCATTTTTCGACATGATCATCTTCCTTGAATGATAGATAAAATTATTTAAAGAGCATTTCTAATCAGGCTATTTCCTCATATATCGTACTGACTTCTTCTAAAGTCATATCTTTTGGATTGGTTGCGATAAGTCGTGCATAGGAATTGATAACTATTTCAGCTAGGGCAGGAATATCGTTCTTTGAAATATCCAGTTCACTCAAACGATATTTAAGACCACTGTTTTCCAAAAACTTTTTTAGTTGATTAATAAATGAAGTCGCTGCATCTAAATCTGTCATTCCAGCTGTTTGAGTAGGCATAACAGTATGAGCGAGCTCTGCGTATAGAGGAGCAGCTTCTGATAAGTTAAATGTGAAAACACCACACATGACAAGCGCATTAGCATGTCCATGTGGAATATGGAAATTAATACTTAGGGGGTAGGATAGTCCATGGACAGCAGCCACAGAGGCATTGACGAAGGCGATACCAGCTAACGTAGAACCTAACAGCATATTAGCTCGAGCATCAATATTGTCACCATGGTTCAATACTGTCTCAAAATTATTCCATAGTAATTGTAAGCCTTTTAAGACTAGTGCATCTGAAATAGGATTCTTTTTAGTACGACTTGTATAGGCTTCAATACAATGCACCATGGCATCAAGTGCGGTTGCTGCAGTAATATGACGAGGTAGTTTAAGTGTTAGGGTTGCATCTAATATAGCGACGTCAGGTAGTATTTTAGGAGTATAAATAGCTTTTTTACTTCCATCTTTTGCTGTGATTACAGATACAAACGTGGATTCTGCACCTGTACCTGCAGTAGTCGGTATTGCAAAAAGTGGTAGTTTTTTAAAGTTGCTAATATCCTTATCCAAAATATCATTAACGAACTTAAAGTCGTTTGGGTATAAGGCAACAATTTTTGCTGTATCAATAGAGCTGCCTCCGCCTAAGCCAATGATCAAATCGCATTGATTGTTTCTTGCAAGCTCAATAGCACTTTCAACAACTTCAATAGGTGGGTCAGCAACGACATTATCGAATACAACGACACTAACGTCTGCTTTTTGTAAGGCTTGCTTTGCGATATCGACATAGCCTAACTCGGAGATTCCAGCATCTGTAATTATTATGGCTGAGGTGGCAGAGTACTGTTTTGCTAAACCCCCTAGCTTTTGGTGCATGCTATGAGCTTCGCTGACAATATGACCATTAGTATAAAATTCAATCCCTGTCATTCTGTTCTTCCTTGAGTATGTACTCACTTATTTGGGCCAATAGATAAAAAAGTAAGAGTACTTTTATATGGATTAGGCTTTTATAAGGCGTTAATGCATGTCAAAAGTACTAGGTAACAACTTGTCCTATTGACATTTTTACTTTTAAAACGCTGTTAGCTCAAGCGGTATACTGCAAAAACAACGTATTAAAATAATCTGCGTACCACTATCTGAGTGCCACTAAAGTAAACAATATATTAATTTCTTAGCGCACTTAATTATCCGTTTAAATTATCACATTATCATAATAATAAGAGAGTTGTCATTAAATGATTTGACAGCTATCATTTTAATTAATAATTTCACATAATTGTTTAAGTGTATTCTAAATATATTGACCTGCCTATATATAATTATGGCTAAGAACATATTCAAATACCCATTTAATAATACAAATCTTGAGTTAAATGGGTGAACTTATGACTACTATCAAAAAGAAATGAAAAAATTGATAAGTGTTTTATTGAATTCATTTAGAAGATATGAATAAACTTAACCCACAAAAAAACCCCCGATACAGAATTAACTGAGAATCGGGGGTTATTTTGTTTACTAAATCTTGGTAGGCGTAACTAGTTTAGAACTAGCGACCTCTACCATGTTAATGTAGGTCCACCAAACATAGGGTATCAGACATTAATGTGTATGCCTTGATATTAAAGGCTTTGAGATAGTATGTCAAAGCAAAAAACAGGATGTAAATTAATATCATTTAAAGTATAGCAGGGATAGTGGACACTAAAAAAATTTAGTGTTTTGACCTCTACTCTATTCAAGTATGCGATTGTATTTTGATGATATTTATTGATTAATTAATATTATTCTGCGGTGCTAAATAAATAGGCTAGGTAATAACTATGACATTTTGTATAGGTAGTAAAATACCAAATCCACCAGACGTCACATCCTTCTGAATGGCAATTTGCTCAGCAAGCTTTATTCCGAAAGCCTTTTTAAACTTTCGCTTAATAGTTGAAAGAGTATTAGAGAAGTAGTCATAATCAACAATAACCTCATCCGCTGCGTTTATAGATTTGTGCTGATTATACACCTCGTTGAATCTTTTCATGTGCTTAGAATCGATAGTATCTCCATCAATATCCTTTGATGGATAACGCAAGGCCTCGCCTAAGAGTCTTAATTCGGCTGCTACTAGATATAGACTAAACTCTTTAGGGGATAGCTTACAAAAATCATTACCGATAAAAACTTTTCGCTCATCGTTGTTAATGATCTGCAGCTGAATGGGTTTTAAAGACTTGTCAATAGTCGCTACTATTTCAGAGAAGCCTTTGTTAGAGAAAATACTTTCTTCATCAAGTAAACTCCTCATCCTTACGAAAGGTATTTCAGAAAGCCATACCTCTGCGTTACTGGCATCTCCTACAACCACTTCGTTCTTATTCGAAACTAAATGTGAATAAGGAGTTGGGTAGAAAAAGTTTATCGCCTGTTCAAACTGTTCCGTTATCAATACGTGTGACAGTCTATCCTGTGGCCTACCATATAGAGACAAAGCATAACCGGCATAGAATCCCATGGTTTTGCGACCACCAGCTATAGAAACATGTAGAGCAGTATTTGTGCTCTCGGTAAGCCCTCTAACTAGTTCACAAAGCGTATCAGCCATTGCTTCATTATGTTCTGGGGTCTTGATATCGTCCAATACCTCGCCATCAACCTCAACACCCATTAATGAGGAGGAATCAAACTTTATGTCTCTTAGCTGAGGATAATCTGTCTTAAGGTTATCAAATACACCTTTATTGAACAGGCGCTCTTGTATTTGGTTCATACCTATTTGAGTTGTCAATACATACACCTCATCGGGTATCCACTGTACTTTCCTTTTAGGATTACAGGCTAGAGCCCAAATAGTCTCAGTAATAATTTGTGGAGACATACCAGTGACTAGGAATAAGATGTTTTTCATTTTAAATCCAGTGATTTATAGGTATTAAGCTAATTAAAGATTGTTCTAAATGTTAAGTTAACACGATTACCTTTGACTCTTTTTTGCTTAGGAACGCTATGCTGCCAATGGTGTTGAATAGCTCCTGCCATAATCAGCAAACTGCCATGATGTAACGGTAACTCTATTTTACGGCTATGATCCTCTTTTAATCTGAGTAGAAAACGGCGACTTTCACCAAAATTAATTGAGGCTATCATAGGATTAATACCTAATTCAGGCTCATCATCAGCGTGCCAACTAATGTAGTCTTCACCTGTACGGTACCAATTTAGAAGCACACTGTTAAAACGTCTCTTGCATATAACCTCTAGCTCATCTCTTAGCCAGTTCAGCTTGCTAGTCCAAGGGTTAGGGCTAAGCTGTATTCCAGAATATAGATAGCTCTTATCTTCATCACCATACCAAGCGGAGATGCGTGGCAATTTATGCTCTTTACCAAACATTTTGATAGTATCATGTTGCCAGTTAATATGATCGAACTCTAAACGGGATATATTTATCTCTGAATGCCAGTCATAGCTTTTCCAATCAACATCTTCACAGCTTAAAAGATAATCTAATGTTTCATCACTTACTTTCGTATCGAAAAAATAAGGAGCATAATAGAGCCGGCCATTATCAATCTCTATCACAATGCCTTTGCCATCTTGATGTAAGTGTGCTGGATAATCAGTATCCAAATACTTACCATTATTGATCAGGGTTTGTAGTACAGACTCAGTATCCTGTAAGTCACTAAATAAATCCAACATGTAAGCTCCTGTTTTAAGCGGCTAAATCCATACTCTCAGAATCTACTTCATTGCTGTCCCAGTAAGCGTAGAGCTGGCTAGATTTAGAATATCGCGTATCCCAGCAATCGTTTACTATTGAATACATATTAGTATTCAGCGCTCTGTTCCTTTGGATAATTGAGTTTGAGAAACTTATATGTTGCTCAAAGATATCGTTACCTTCCCAGCTATTGAGGTAACAAGGACTGGTAGCGAACAAAAAGTTTTTACCAGCTATTTTCTTCATGCTTGAAGATATTGTTGGGATGCTGTTTTGAACATCTTCTATATCTAGGATATTGCTTAGTAAGTGCACTGTTTCAGTACAGTCACTATTTTTGAAAAATATAGGCTTATCAAGAGATTGCTGATAAGTATGTATTGATAACCTTAATCCATAAATATCAGCCAACTTCTCAATTAGATTTTGAGCGATACTTAGAGTCACAGATGATGGTTCTATAAGGTGAACCTCAAACTCACTCTCGGCCGCTACATTATGTGCAACCAAGTACTCTAAGTAAGCTATAGTGGCAATCCCTTGACCACAGCCATAATCTATTACTCTGATTTTATCAGCTATATCAGATGTCACATCAATAACAGAGAGGAAGCTCTGCATAGTTTGATAATGCTGCCAGCTGTAAGCAACTGCATAGAATATGGCTTCCTTAGAGCAGGTAAGAGGGCTAGTAGCACGATTAGTGCGATTACAAAAATCAGTGTGTGTGAGGTTACCACTACGGTGTAGCTGATAATACTCGACCATGCTCTCATAGTAGTCTGAGAAACCTACTTCGATTGAGTTGATTGCAGTTTCAATCTGTAATTCAATTTTCATAGTCTATCTCCAATCAGCAAGGATATTTGTTGTTAACGCTATTATAAGGTAAACACAGTTGAGATTATTAAAGCCACAAGCTTGTGATCTGCTCTATGTTTATCTGGGATAACTAACTTGTTGATTGGTATATTAGAGTAATGTAGACCTTAATCTGTAAAGTCACAAGCTTGTGATAGTAAAGAAGCCATCTATTAATAGATGGCTTCTTTATGGCAAACAATAGCTTTAAGCATGACTAATAATTTTAAAGGTTGAGCTTTCCCGAAATTGACGCAGTAGGTGTTGTCTAAGATCTTTTTCAAGTAAGGTTGCCACATCCCTTTTATTAGTATCTTCTTCTATGCTTGATATATCTAACCCGTGACCTAACATCACTCCACCAATATCATTGAGAATATAACGATTATGAAAAGCTTCAGATTCTGAAGTTTCAGCAACGTGAAAGACAGAGACTTTAATGCTGTCAGATATATCACCTAGCTCTTTTAATAATAAATCTCTATAAAAGCTAGCTATGGGTACATTTTGTTTAGGGTTATCTTTATAATAAATTTGTAAATTAATATTCTTTTCATTATTTAGATTGCTATAAATTTCTTTGATTAGCTTAATAATTAATTTTCTAGAATTTGACTTCCAAGCGTAGGGATCAATGATAATTAACTGACTATTAGTAAGTTTTATAAAGTTATTGACGACATTAATAAAGTCATTTTGGTTGCGCTTAAAAAACTTCTGTTTTTTAAGGTCTAATAGTCCAGATGTATAAATATCATTAATATGTATAAAGTTAGGACAATTAATTCTCTTATTAGAAACTACAATATCAAATGGCTTCTGCTCATTTAAAACTAAATCTTGCCAGTCTTCGCTGGAGTCAACCTCACTATCCCGTAGATAAATATTGTCTTCAAGCATTTCAATCATTGAAACATAGCGTGATTTATCCATGTCACTCGAGAGGTAGTCTGTTTTTCGGAGTAAATATTTCCTTAAATTTTTATATTTAGTTTTAGGGAATGAACTTATTATCCTTGGTGTACCTACACCGTATTCATTCTTGAATTCTCGATAGTCTCTTCTGTCTTGAGACCATTCCAGTAAAACATCAGGGTCTATGGCAATCTCTTTAATCATTACATCAACTCCTCATGACGTTCAGAGAAGAAACCATGTGGCCAGTTATCTGTAAACTCGCCGTCCTCTGTGATGCCTATCTTATTTGCGATAACCCCATCCTCTGTAGGTTCAAGATAGATAATCGCCACATCACTTTTCTTAATGAAGTTCAAACCTTCAGGCAGCTCATTGTCTGTATGCTGCCTAATACGCTTTAAGAGTCTTAAGATCAAGTGCTCGCTGTGAGTCTCAATTAGATAACTTACGTTATCAATGTTTTGAGTCAGTAAATCAGCAATAGCAACTTGAATTCTAGGATGCAGATGCAACTCAGGCTGTTCACAAGCAACGATACCACCCTGCTGTGATACAGCGGCAATGATAAGTGGCATAAGCTGAGAAACACCCGTTCCAACCTCGCTTGGAGTTACAGGTATCTGATTGAATTTGTCTATTATCGTATAGTGATATTCTTTCTCTTCACGACCTTCGTTTGAAGAAATGTAATCAGAATTATTATGTACCTTAACTTCCAACCTATTATCTGCATTTATCTAGCTACTGGCATTATTAATATTAAAAGTTTTAATAGTCGATTGAACTTCTTTTAGGGCAATACCATAGCCAAGATTTAGCTTATCCTCATCGCTCATCCAAGTATGAATTTTTTTAAGAGTATCTAGATCGGCTTTTTCAAGATAACTCCAAGCAGCAGAGCCATCAAACCAGTCCTTTTGTTCAATATAAGGCAATGGTTGATAGTTGGCATCAATAATTTTACGAATAGGGCCAATGGGAATACTCTTTTTTAAATGCTCTAATAGGTGGTCTAAGGGCGAAATTAGTACATCGCTCAATAGTTCTGAAATAATTTCGCTCTTTTTGACATCATCTAAGTCTAATGAGTTAAACAACTTTCTTCCTAAGGGTGGAAGAGCATCTTGAGTATTAAATATTTCAATTGGATTATGAAGGAACTCGTATTCACGAAAGTCTTGAATGGTGATGTATTTATCCTTATTCCATTCATAACTATGAATTAATTTGTGTAAAGCTGATACATAAAACATCTCACCAGTTAAATTTACTCGTAATAAATTTAGGTAGTTTTCCTCAAGAAATCTAATGAAACGTTCTTCAGTATATTCTTCCCCTTTGAAAATTTTAGGGTAGTAAAACTTTGCTTTTTCATTGTCAATATTTATTCTAAATTTAATGGTATTTGGTGGTTCAAATTCTTCTATCGATAAAGATTCAACTGAGTCAAAAAATGACTTTGTTTCAAGGTCAAGATCTTTAATTTTATTTTGGTAATTTTTATTAATAACTTCAGGATCATTTTCATAGACGTCATTGCCATTTATAACTAAATCATTAAATGGATGAAGATTAAAGTTATTTGATATTTGTTCATTTTTCCAAAAATTATGATTTTTAGGCAAAAACAGGTCGTGAATATAGTTCAAAAATGTGATTTTTGGCTTTTTATCATTTAAACTTTCTATCTTTGCGATTTCACGGTTATCGAACTCAACGCTGTAAGTCTTCACATAAGCAGCTTGATCTAGCTTGGACCATGCTATTTCAAATTCAGTTGATATTGAGAAAACCTTATTAATGGGGCTTTCTAGTTTAATATCCAATTCTTTTTCAATTAGAGGATAGAGGTATGAGTAACTTTTTCGTTGTTCATCACCAAGCTCATAAGTTACTTTGATTTTAATAGTAGAGTCTAGATCTCGTTTGTGAACTAAATTCTTAAAACCTCCCACATACTTCTTGTTTAAAGCATCTATATACATAGGGTCACATTGTTTCTTATCCAGAATCTGCTGGATATAAAATAGTGCAGAAAAGATGCTGCTTTTACCCGCGCTATTTGGCCCGAACATTAATGTAACGGGTGCCAAGTCTATAACTTGAGTGTCTTTGAATGATCGAAAGTTAGTTAAAGATACCTGAGTAATTTTCATAAAAATTTATTCTCATTCTTAATTAGATAATATATTCAAAACTTATAATAGCTCTAAAAACTGACTAAAATGTAATTCTACAAGCTTGTAATCGTCACCGAAACTAGAGCTACATTAACTCCTGGCGACGTTCAGAGAAGAAGCCGTGTGGCCAGTTATCTGTAAACTCGCCATCCTCTGTAATTCCTATCTTATTTGCGATAACCCCATTTTCTGTAGGTTCAAGATAGATAATAGCCACATCACTTCTCTTAATGAAATCTAAACCTTCAGGCAGCTCATTGTCTGTATGCTGCCTAATACGCTTTAAGAGTCTTAAGATCAAGTGCTCGCTGTGAGTCTCAATTAGATAACTTACGTTATCAATGTTTTGAGTCAGTAAATCAGCAATAGCAACTTGAATTCTAGGATGCAGATGCAACTCAGGCTGTTCACAAGCAACGATACCACCTTGCTGTGATATAGCAGCAATGATTAGTGGCATAAGCTGGGAAACCCCAGTACCGACTTCGCTTGGAGTTACAGGTATTTGATTAAATTTATCAATTATCGTGTAGTAGTATATTTTTTCTTCATGACCCTCATTAGAGGAAATGAAATCAGAGTCATCATGTATCTTAACTTCTAGTCTATTATCGGCATCTATCTTACTGCTGGTATTATTAATATTAAAAGTTTTAACAGTAGATTGTACTTCTTTCAAAGCAATACCATAGCCAAGATTTAGCTTATCCTCATCGCTCATCCAAGTATGAATTTTTTTAAGAGTATCTAGATCAGCTTTTTCTAGGTAGCTCCACGCCGCAGAGCCATCAAACCAGTCCTTCTGTTCGATATAAGGCAATGGCTGATAGTTGGCATCAATAATCTTACGAATAGGGCCAATGGAGATGCTCTTATTAAGAATTGCGAGTAGGTTGTCTAAAGGTGCCACTAAGACGTCACTCAGTAGCTCAGAGACTATTTCTTTATTTTTCACGTCCTCAATAAATAAAGAACTTAGTAACTTACGACCTAATGGAGGTATAGCACCATTACTCTCTATAAGCTCTATTGGAAAGTGAGGAAACTCATAACCATGTATACTTTGAACACCTATAGCTGTTACATCCCAGGGCTCAGTATTATTAAAATGTGCAGTATTGATAAGTTGATGAATAGCAGAGACAAACGTCATTTCCCCTGAAATAATACTGTCATTTTTTTCTTGCTCGGTAAGTCCTAACATGATTTCCATCATTGGTAGGTTATGATCAATCTTAGTATATTCTGGAAGCAGCCTAAAAGCACCTGAAGCAATTTCAATTAGACGTTTATTACGAGGTGTTTCATACACATCGATACCATGTACGCATAGTAGATTGTAGTTATGTAATATACCTATATTACTCATACTTTTAAGCCACTGCTCGTGATTCTGTGGCAACATTAAGTCATGAATATAGTTGAGCCAAGTAATGGTTGACTTATTATTATCGCTCTCGACCATTGCTATTTCATCATCTTCAAATTCTACAATGTAGGTTTTGACATAAGCTTCTTGGTCTTTCTTTGACCATGCAATCTCAAACTCAGTAGAAATTGACATAGTTCGTTTGATAGGGCTCTCAAGCTTTATCTGTAGCTCGGATTCAATCAAGTTATAAAGGTACGAGTAATTTTTACTTATAAGCGGACTTAACTCATATTTAATTTTAATTTTAATTGTTGAGTCTAAGTCTCGCTTGTGTACAAGGTTTTCGAATCCACCTACATATTTCTTCCCTAATGCATCAATGTACATAGGGTTGCACTGTCCTTTCTCTAGGATTTGCTGCACATAAAATAAAGCTGAGAAAATACTGCTTTTACCAGCACTATTCGGGCCAAATATTAGTGTCACAGGAGCTAAATCAAAAACTTGTGTCTCTTTAAAAGATCGAAAATTTGTTAATGATATCTGAGTTATTCTCATTGCTTATTTACTCTGAATATTGATGTTGGGAGTCTTGATATATGATTTTTATTGAGAGTTAAAGATAGGCTATAAGTTACTAAGTAGAGTATATTGACAAGCTTGTGATAATTCTAGGAAGATTAAAAAGACTATATACTTGGTGAGTATAAGCTATTGGGTGATTAAAATATTAATCTTATTTCAAGTTATCATTAGGAGGCTTGGTTTGAAAGACTGTTTGGTAGAAGATATCTGTGCAGGCAAAATAAAAGAGGAAGACTTAACCGCTAAGTTCATAAGAGATAATTATAAGCTGAATATTTATGATAATCCTAAACGTAAGTTAGGTGGTGGTAGGAATATTCTAGAAGACACAAAGCAGCTAGTGTAAATACCCCATCTTTAACACAACATCATCGTAGAATCGTTAAGCCACCTGTCTGTACTGGGCAGGTGTCATATCATCAAGTGAATCATGGGGTCTTTGGGTGTTATAAACCTCAATCCAATCTTCAGTCAGTTGATTGACCTCGTTTAAATTGTTGAAAAGGTAACAATCTAAAACCTCATTGCGATAACTGCGATTAAACCGTTCAATATAAGCATTCTGATAAGGACAACCAGGTTCGATATAGTCAATGTAAATACCGTGAGCCGATGCCCAATCAGTGAATACGTGTGAGGTAAACTCACTACCATTATCCACACGAATTTGCTTAGGGTAACCATGCCACTCGGCTAGCTGATCAAGGTAGCGAATCACTCGAAGTGAGGGGATGCTGGTACCAATATCAATGCCTAATACTTCACGGTTATAATCATCAATCACATTAAAGGTTCGAAAGCGAATATTGTTATGTAGCTTATTGCTCATAAAGTCCATAGACCAAGTATGCCCTAATGCACTTGGCACACTTAGCGGCTGAGGATTGCGTGCTGGCAGTCGCCTTTTAGTCTTACGGCGTAGGTTTAAGTTTAACGCTTTGTAAACACGATGTACGCGCTTGTGATTCCATGAATAGCCAAGTGCTCGCATACGCTTAAAGCACTTTGGAAAACCCCAGCGATTATGCTTGTCAGTAAGCTCATTTAAGACATCAATAATCTCACTGTCATCAGATAGTTTAGGCTTGTAGTAATAAGCAGTTCGACTCATGCAGACCACCTGACAGCTAACCACAATACTAACACCATACTGCGCCTGCAGTTCTTGTGCCCAGACTTTACGTTCATGGACAGGCGCTATAGCTTTTTTATGATTTCTTCCTGCATTTGTGATTTGAGGCTTAAATCAGCATACATCTGTTTAAGCCTACGGTTTTCTTCTTCTAGTTCTTTTAGTCGCTTGACGTCAGAGGCTTCCATACCTCCGTATTTAGACTTCCACTTGTAGTAGGTTGAACTAGCAATACCGTATTTACGGCACAGCTCTTTGGCAGGTATTCCAGCTTCTGCTTCTTTTAAGATTGATACTATTTGGGTTTCAGTCATTCGTTTGCTCATGTTAAAACTCCTTATGGGTATTTTATAAGAAATTCTACGTTTGAGCTGTGTTATTTTAGGGGATAGTTACA
>NZ_JBXYJG010000023.1:0-26078 GCF_057396255.1 Psychrobacter sp. CX21
AAGAACAAGCGGCAGCAGAAAAAGCGAAAGCGGACGCCGCGGCAAACGAAGCGGCGCAAGCTAAAGAACAACTAGTAGCGGCGCAAGAAGCGCTTGAAGCAGCAGAACAAGCCTTAGCAGATGCTCTAGCAGGCGGCGGTAACACAGACGCCCTACAAGCAGAAGTAGAGCGTCGTCAAGCAGCTCTAGAAGCGGCGCAAGCAGACCAAGCAGCAGCCGAGCAGGTAGCAGCAGCAGCACAGCAAGCCGCGGAAGAACAAATAGCGTCAGCGAATCAAGCCACGACAGAGGCACAAGAAGCACAGACAGCCGCACAGATTAAGAATGATCCAGAAGCTGATAAATCTGGTGTGCAATCTATTAATGTGGGTACATCAGTCGCTGGTCTAGAAGATTTCGTGGTTACTACACGTGATTTTGAAATTGGACAAGACAATGTTATTGCTAGAGCTGATATCGCTTCAAATGATCTTCTTCCAAAGGTTGACGTTAATATATCAGGTGATGGAGATACTAATCTTGCGAATGGGTTCAAGAGTCATACCGACAATACAATCATCCCGACTGCTTTAGGTGACTTACCATTAGAGTACACATCTGTTTATAAAGACTATGGCGATGATATGCGTATCGGTCATATTGATGGCGCAGCAAGTTTGCAAGGTACTGAAATTCCAGTAGATGGTATTGCAGTCATAGGTAATGCGACACAAGAGGCGAATGTACCAACAGAAGGGACAGCAGGTTATACCGGTGATGCGACGTATCGCATGCTTGGCATAGGCAATGCTATTGAATTTGGATCATCAGTATTTACCGCAGACTTTGTCGCGAAGACGCTTGATGGCACCTTAAGCTTTGATAATGCAGGTGATATTAGTCTAACAGCAGGTATCAACGGTAACCAGGTCTCAGGTTCTGCAGAAGCCAATAGTGGTTATGCAACCGAAGGTAGTTTCTATGGTGGTGACGCTCAGTACATCGGTGGTATCTATGAGGGCAATGGCGCTCAAGGTACCTACGGTGCTAAATCAGACACCCAAACCGCAGCAGAAGCAGCCGCGACAGCAGCACAAGAGCAAGCAGAAGCGGCGCAAGCAGCAGTAGCAGCCGAACAAGCCAAAGCAGAAGCGGCGCAAGCAGCAGCAGAGCAGGCACAAGCCGACGCGATTAGAGCCCAAGAAGCCTTGGCTAGAGCTGAAGACGCCTTAGCCAATGCAGGCGAAGGTGGAGATGGAGGACTTGCAGCCGCATTAGAACGAGCAGCAGCAGCAGAAGCAGCAGAACAAGCGGCTAGAGAAGCTCAAGCAGCAGCCGAGCAAGCTGCTCAAACCGCACAACAGTCAGAACAAGCAGCATTAGAAGCTAAAGTAGCGGCAGAACAAGCGCTTGAGGCCGAGAAAGCAGCAGCTGAGCTCGCCATTGGTGAAGCTAAGGCAGAAGCTGATGCACGTGTAGAAGCTGCTCAAGCATTAGTTGAAACGGCTAATGAAGAAGTAGAAGCCGCCAATGCAGCTACTACAGCTGCTCAGCAAACAGCAAATGCAGCTGAAGAGGCTAAAGATGAAGCATTACAGGCGAAAGAAGCCGCTGAGTTAGCTGCACAGGAAGCTCAGGCTCGTGCAGATGCAGCCGAAGAGTTGGCAAATCAATTTGTTGCTGCTGACTCATCATTATCAGGTGTTCAAAATACCGGATATGATGATAAGAGTTTCGAAGGCGAAAATTTCTCAGGAGGTTATGATCAGTTAGTACTTCGCACTAACGAATTAGATGAGAATATAGTACGCTCTCCTATTGTTGTAAATCTTGACGCAGAAAATGCCACGGATGTTGGTAATGGCTTTACCCAAAGTAATGGGTCAGTTGCTGTATTAGGTAAAAATGCTGTAAATACACCAGTCCAAAGTACTTTCAACTATACGTCAGTTTATAATAACTTTGATAATGAAATGCAAATTGGTCATGTCTATGGCAAGGTGAGACGTTCTTACGATAGAGATGAGCTTGCAACTACGTATGTTCAAGGTAATGCTACTAACATAGCAGATATTCAAAAGCTTGCTGATGGTAAAGAGACTGAAAACGGTAAAGCCCAATATTCAGGTGTCGCTACCTATAAAAATGGAGATACTGTTGATGTAAATGGTCAATCAAACTTTAATGTTGACTTCGTCAATAAGTCAGTTGATGGTCAGCTTAAATTTGACTCAAGCGACGATATTACGATTGGCGCTACGATTTCAGGTAATAAGTTTGCTGGTAATGTTAATGGTATTAAAACCTCAGGCGGCTTCTATGGTAGTGGTGCAGATCTATTAGGTGGGGTATATTCTGGAAATGACGCTGAAGGTACCTATGGTGCTGAAAGAGTAAAACCAGAACCAGAGCCTACTGAGCCAGTTGATCCAATAGATCCTACTGTTGAACCCTTAAATCCTACTGCTCCTGCTAATGAAGATATCGGTGGGTTTATGAGTAATACTTTAAGCAGTGAAGAAGGGTTAGGAACAGAGGAACGTATCGGATACCGTCAATTTGTAAATGATAAACAGTACTTTACAGCAACGGGTACAGATGAAAATGGCGAAACAATGCCTATACTAAAAGAAAAAGACAGCATTCAAAATTTCAAAGACTTTACTAAGTTTGATGCTCGTTTAGATACTGTTAAACCTGAACAGTTTGAAGAATCTGTCGTTCTAACCACTGTAAGATCAGATGATATAGATGCCGTAAATGGTTTTTATAAATCAAATTCACAGAATACCGATGCTATTCAAAATGCCGATTCGCCAGTTGGTAAGATTGAATTAAAAGTCGATTATAATTCAGTGTATAAGAATTTTAATGAAGTCATGCAAATTGGGCATGTGTACGGTAATCTTCGCAAAGAAGGATTTGCTGCAGGTATTAAGTCTAGATATGCTAATGTCTATGCTATAGGTAAAGCTACTGCTCAAGAAGATATGGACTACATGAAAGCCCTTGCTCAATACAATGTGAATAACAACATCAATGATGGACTAGTCGCATATCAAGGTGATGCCACATACGTTGAGAATATTCATTTACTTGATGGTACTGCAATGTCTCCTGTACTTAATGGTTCATCAGAATTTAGTGTAGACTTTATCAATTCAAAACTTGAAGGTACATTGTTATTCCCAGAGGGTAATTATGAATATATGCCACAGGGGAATCAAATTGGTATCGAAGCTAGCATAACTGGTAATACGTTTGCTAATGATAATGTAGCCAATTCAGTACATACCTCAGGTGGTTTCTTTGGTGAAGATGCTCAATTCTTAGGAGGTATTTATCAAGAGAATCAAACTAAAGGCGGCTCAGGTACAGGTGCTGGCACCGGTACCACCTTCCAAGGTACGTTTGGCGCTACTAAGCAATAAGTCAATGAGCTCATAAATTAAGACACTTTATAATATAGCTAAACAACAAAAGCGCCTTAGGGCGCTTTTTTATACTCAGGATTTAATAATCACTACTAAAAACCAAGTAACAACTACTAAAATTTAGTAATATCTTATACTTATACTTTTTAAATAGTGTAATATATTTATTCAAATTTAAATAATTCACTTCCTACCTAGGCTAGGTATAATACACACGACAGTATATAAAAATGGACGCTGAATATTATTATTCAGGAATTAAGTTAGGGAAAACTATGTCGCAATCACATCTATTAAAGACGCTTACAAAAACAGTCGTTATTTACGGTGCCGTTTATTCATCCAATGCACTTGCGGCAGCGGATAATATCGATGATATCCCTTCAAATTTTATTGAAGACACTCAAGCAAATACTGATCAAGCAGAAGAATTAATTAAGCGTGAACGTCAGAACCTCATTCCAGGCACCTACGTTCCAAGCGCAAAAGTATCAGATATAGAAGCTCAGAAAGCCTTGGATGAACGTCAAAAACTAAAATCTGCGCTAGGTTACGATTTAAATGCGCTTAAAGCTGATCCTGTAGCGTTTACTCAGTTTTTAAATTCTGCTATAGCGGCTCAAGATATGGCCACTGTAAGTGCCTTACTTCCTCACTACAAAGCCCTGCAAACGAATGATCCCATGCTCATTAATTTTGCAGATGCATTGGTATACCGTAGTCAGGGAGAAAATAAAAAAGCGATATCTATCTATAAAAAGATGCTTGTTAATAATCCAGATTTTCACCCCGTTCGTCTTAACATGGCTCAAGCCTTGTATGCAGACAAACAATACGCCTCAGCACGTGACCAGTTGCAAAAACTAAAAGCTGCAGATATACCTCAGCCTGTTTTAAACAGTGTCGATCGTTTAATTACGCGTATTGATCAGCAAGAAGAATGGCGATTCAATGCGTCATTAAGCTACATCCAAGACGACAATCTAAATGGGGTTCCTGAAAGTTCGATTGAATCCTTATACGGGACCACTGTCGAACCTGAATCAGGTAAGGGCGTTCAAGTCTCCGCAAGTGCTAAAAAGCGCATTAATTTGGATAAAAACTTCTATGCGACTGCTGGTAGTAATGTCTCGTTAAAAGGTTACTGGGACAATAGCGATTATAATGATTATCTTGTAACGGCATCTGCTGGGGTAGGTTATGATGATGCGAAGATTGATGTATCAGCCACGCCATTTGTGACGAAGCGCTTTTATGATGAAGATCCTTATAGCTGGCGAAAAGGAGTGACCATTAGCGGGTCAAAATGGATCAAGCCTAAATTGAAATTGACAGCATCTACGATGTATTCTAATGAAACCATAGACGATGATGACGACGATCTTCGTGAGGCAGATGGCTTATTTTTGGGATTAAATGCACTATATCTTAAAGATGCCAATGAATATTTTTACGGCGGTGTTGGGCGCTACGATAACGATGTCGATAAGACCAGTTTTTTAAGCTATGACCGTAATTCGGTCAATGCAGGGTGGGGTAGGGAGTGGACTAAAGGAATTTCTACATTAACGTCTGTCAGCTACGCTATCAAAGATTATGATAAGCCTTCTGATGATATTGCAGAGTTTTTCTATAGAACCTATAGGATAGAGGGGAACGATATCAGTCGTGAAGACAAAACAGCTTCAATTGATATTCAAGTATGGAAACGTGATTTGACCGTACTTGGTCTAACACCACGATTGGTTCTAGACTATGAAAAAACAAGCAGTAACTTTAAGTATTATGATGACCGTGATGATAAAAGCGCAACCATATTGCTGACTAAAACGTTTTAATGCTGGTCTTAATATGATGGTAATTTAACAAGTTAATGCTATATAGATAATAATAATCGTAAGATATACTCATAATATTAAGATATACATGCAAAAAAATACCACGCACATTTGCGTGGTATTTTGATAACTTAGAAGTATATAACTCAATAGTCTATAACTTGAAATTTCTACAGCTTAATGATTTGTTAACTATATCCAGTAACCTTTAATACATTACTGTTTAATAAAAAGATATTGAACAAAGCGTATTAAATAAAACGATACCTAACAAAATGAATTTTACTATTAAAACTATAGATTCGTTTCCATTTCTTTAAATCTAGCTTGTATATGAGGACTTGGTTCTGGTGTTGCCAAACTCACTATCACAATAGCAATGGAGCTTAAAATAAAGCCTGGAATGATGGCATACAACCAATCATTTAATGCAACACCATTAGCAGTCTCAAATCCACCATAAATCCAAGCGATAACCGTGAGTGCGCCAACTAACATACCTGCTAAGGCACCATTACGGTTCATACGTCGCCACATTAAACTGATGATAACCAGCGGTCCAAATGCGGCACCAAATCCTGCCCATGCATTAGAAACCAAGGATAGAACAGAGCTGCCAGGGTCTCGGGCCAAAAATATAGCCACAACTGCTACTAAAACCACTGAGATACGACCGACAAAAACCTGACGTGCTTCTGACGCTTCTTTATCAAAAAATAGCTTATAGACGTCACGAGTTAGAGAGCTGGATACGACAAGTAACTGGGAGGAGATTGTGCTCATAATCGCTGCCAAAATTGCTGCGAGTAAAAATCCAGAAACTAGAGGATGGAACAAAAAGTTAGTAAATACTAAAAATATGGTTTCCGGATCATCTAAAGTCATTGACGTTTTTTGAACATAAGCGCGGCCTGCAAACCCTGTTAGTAGCGCACCAATCAGACTCACAATCATCCAGCTCATACCGATACGTCGTGCCGTTGGAACATCTTTAACAGAGCGAATGGCCATAAAACGCACAATAATGTGAGGCTGACCAAAATAACCCAAACCCCATGCCATAAGCGAGATAATACCTACAAAGCTCATACCACTAAATATATCTAATAAGCTTGGGTCGATATTACGTAAAGCATTTGTAGTTTTAGATATGCCACCAAGGTCAGTAAAAGCAACGATAGGCACGATTATCATTGCAAAAAGCATGATAATACCTTGCACAAAGTCGGTCGTAGATACTGCTAAAAAGCCACCAAATAGTGTATAGATAACAACAACACCCGCTGTGACCCATAGACCTGAAGAATAGGACATGCCTAAAGCACTATCAAATAGCTTACCTCCACCGGCCAAACTGGCTGCTGTATATACGGTGAAAAATAATATAATAACCAATGCAGATATCACTCTTAGCAAGTGAGACTTGTCTTCAAAACGGTTGGCGAAATAATCTGGTAGGGTAATGGCATTATCAGCGATTTCTGTATAAACCCTTAGTCTGGGTGCTACCAATAGATAGTTTGCGAATGCCCCAATGGTAAGACCCAATGCAATCCAAATGCTAACCACACCGGAACTATACATATATCCTGGTAATCCAAGTAATAACCAGCCAGACATATCTGATGCGCCTGCAGACAATGCAGCCACACCAGGACTTAGGTTTCGACCACCGAGCATATAACCCGACGAATCGTTAGAGGCTTTAAAGTAGGCCCAAATACCAATACCAATCATTAGTAGGAAATAGAGGCCAAGAGAAATTAAAACTCCAGTAGATACTCCATTCATAAAGTAATCCTTATGATAATTTATAAACACAAAAAAACCATTATGTAGCGATTATCATAATGGTTAATTAGGATGATAAAATGTATCAACAAAAGTTAATGAGATTTAATAGCGTTAATTAGTAGTCCTAACCTTTAACAAAATGAGATAGATTTTAAACTCTATATGGCAAGTTACATTCTATTAACTTTTGGCAATATGGTAGCATTATATAGGAAGTTAGGCTTAATTACGAATGGCATTATTAGACATGATTATTAAAAACAGACATTTAAAAAGATCATTGTAAACGACTACTAAAAACAATTATTCTTTATCGACTGGTGCATTAAACTGATTGATGGGCGCAAGCATCTGCATTAATGCTTCCACGCTTGCCGAGCGAGTAAGACTTGGATTTATCACTACACCTAGATGGCGTTGAAGCTCAAGCTCATCATCTGCCATATCAATACAGGCAAGCTCTTGGTTGATCAAGGTTTGGGGTAATACTGACCACCCTAATCCCACAGAGACTAACATACGAATAGATTCTAATGGATTTGTAGTCATTGTGGCATAAGGTTTAAGATTCTGTTTGGCAAACTCAGCGAGCGTAATTTGGCTGGTAAATGTATTTGCTGCTGGTAATATTGCTGAATAGTGGGCCAACTGCTCCAAAGTAACTTTATTTTTATGTGCAAGACTCGACAATGTACCTGTGACGAAGAATAGGGGGTCTGACCATAGAGTGTAGTAAGTTAAGCGTTTGTCATATACAGGCGGCAGGGTCAAAAATGCCAGAGACAACTCGCCATCTAGTACAGATTTATGCGCAGTTTCTGAATCCACAAAGTGAACTTCTAACTGTACGGAGGGGTAGGTTTGGATAAACTGCTTTAAGACGGGTGGCAAATGGTGCAGTCCAATATGATGACTCGTACCAATTACTAATTTTCCAGATATCGTTTGCTGAGAGTTTTGAATATTAATCTTGAAATTATCATAATCATCTAACCATCTTTTTGCATGCGGTAGTAGCTCATTTGCCGCTGCAGTAGGAACAATACCACGTCCTAAAGTATCAAATAAGGTAACCTTAAATTCATCTTCTAAATTCTTAATACGTTTGCTAACCGCTGGCTGAGTTATAAAAAGCTTCTCAGCAGCGCCAGATATGCTGCCCGTTTGCATCACCGTAATAAAGGTTATCAAATTCGTAGTATTCATAATCTTCCTATGAGGAAATTAGTATTTATAATAGGTATAAATAATGACATATAATATAAAGTTTGCTAGTTTATAAAAATCATCAATTATTATTATATTACTTAAATGTTATAATCACAATAGTTAAATAGTCAATAATATAAGCTTAATTTAAATCACATATATTCGTTCAATTCTGAATATAATACGCTTTACTCCCTAAATTTATAAGCCAGTAAGGACAGTTTTCATGTCAATAGCATCGCCAATAAATACAGCCAAAACCCTTTATGACAAATTGTGGGATGCCCATTTGGTCACCCAACGAGATGATGGATCAAGCCTTATATATATCGATCGTCATTTGCTGCATGAAGTCACAAGCCCGCAAGCATTTGAAGGTTTGGCTTTGGCAAATCGTGAACCATGGCGTTTATCAGCTAATATAGCCACGCCTGATCACAATGTGCCAACAGTGCGCAAAGAAAGATTAGAAGGGGTTAGCGGTATTAAAGATCAAGTTTCACGCTTACAGGTGAAAACGTTAGATGATAACTGTGCCAAATTCGATATTGCAGAATTTACCATAAATGATGACCGTCAAGGTATTGTCCATGTTGTTGGTCCAGAGCAAGGACTTGTATTGCCGGGTATGACCGTGGTGTGCGGAGACTCACATACTGCAACTCACGGCGCATTGGGTTGTCTTGCGCATGGTATTGGTACCTCAGAAGTTGAGCATGTTTTAGCAACGCAGTGTTTGGTTCAAAAAAAGTCAAAAAACATGCTTATTCGAGTGGATGGTACGCTTGGTGAAGGTGTTACTGCTAAAGATGTGGTATTAGCTATCATTGCCAAAATAGGTACGGCAGGTGGTACCGGTTATGCCATCGAATTTGCAGGCGACGTATTCGAGAATATGAGCATGGAGGGGCGCATGACCGTCTGTAATATGGCAATTGAGGCAGGCGCGCGCGTGGGAATGGTAGCCGTCGATAATACGACAATTGAATATGTAAAGGGCCGTCCCTATGCGCCAAAAGGTGGACAATGGGAGCAGGCGGTAGAATATTGGCATACACTGCATAGCGATGCTGGTGCTGATTTTGATGCTGTGGTTGAAATAGATGGTAATCATATTGCACCGCAAGTCTCTTGGGGCACGTCACCTGAAATGGTGATCGATGTGACTGACCATATACCCACTTTAGCGGATGCTCAAGACGACGTTCAGCGTGAGGCGTGGGAGCGCGCTTATGAGTATATGGGTCTTAAACCGGATCAAGCGATTACTGATATTAACCTAGACCGAATCTTTATCGGCTCTTGCACCAATTCTCGTATCGAAGATTTACGTTCTGCCGCCTCAGTCATAAAAGGTCGTACTGTGGCAGATAATGTAAAAGAGGCGATAGTAGTCGCAGGGTCTGGACAAGTTAAACAGCAAGCTGAAGAAGAGGGTTTAGATAAGGTGTTTGTTGAGGCGGGCTTTGAATGGCGCGAGCCTGGCTGCTCTATGTGTTTGGCAATGAATGCTGACAAGCTTGAGCCAGGTGAGCACTGTGCCTCTACCTCCAACCGTAACTTTGAAGGTCGTCAAGGCAATGGCGGTCGTACCCATTTGGTAAGTCCTGCGATGGCAGCGGCAGCAGCATTAGCGGGTCACTTTGTGGATGTTAGAACGTTTTAATCCCATAGCTAATAAAGAATATTTAAAAGGAAATATTATGCAAGCTTATAACACCCAAACAGGTATTGTTTGTCCACTTGATCGCTCAAACGTCGATACTGACCAAATTATCCCAAAGCAATTTTTAAAATCTATTAAACGTACTGGATTTGGCGTTAACTTATTTGATGATTGGCGCTATTTAGATGAAGGTGTACCTTCTATAAATGGGGGACAAGATCAAAGCAAACGTCCTATCAACCCAGACTTTGTATTAAATAAACCCCGTTACAAAGATGCGATAATATTATTGGCTCGCCATAACTTTGGCTGTGGATCAAGTCGTGAACATGCACCTTGGGCTTTATCAGAATATGGGTTTCGTACTGTGATTGCACCAAGTTTTGCAGATATTTTTTATAACAACTGCTTCAAAAATGGCATGTTACCTATTGTTTTACCTGAAGAACAAGTAGATGAATTATTTGAAGCGTGCTTTGCAAATGAAGGCTATGAATTAACCGCTGACCTTGAGCGTCAAGTTGTAGTGACTCCTGAAGGTAAGGAATTTCCATTCGAAGTCGACGAGTTTCGCAAGCACTGTTTGCTTAATGGTCTTGATGATATAGGTCTGACTTTGCAACAAGAAGACGCTATTAGAGCGTATGAAGAGAAAATGAAACAAAAAACACCTTGGATTTTCAACGACGTGAAGGCTTAAACTAACTCTTAATAAGCTGAACCCGATCATAATTAGCTGAAATAAATATCAAACTTAAAACGATAAATTAGGAAAACACTATATGGCGACCGTATTAACTTTAGCAGGCGATGGCATTGGCCCTGAAATCATGACTCAAGCCGTGAATGTACTTAAAGCTGTGAATGATAAATTTGAGTTAGGCTTGACGCTTGAAGAAGGGGATTTGGGCGGCGCTGCTATTGATAGAGCGGGTGTGCCCTTACCAGAGGATACGCTTGAGAAAGCGGTAGCAGCAGATGCCATATTATTAGGCGCAGTTGGTGGACCAAAATGGGATGGAATTGAACGTAGTATCCGTCCTGAGCGCGGGTTATTACAAATTCGTAGCGCATTAGGACTGTTTGCAAACTTACGTGTTGCTAAGTTATATCCGCAGCTAGTGAATGCCTCAAGTCTAAAGCCTGAGGTTATATCAGGTCTTGACTTATTGATTGTGCGTGAGTTGACGGGTGGAATATATTTTGGCGAGCCGCGCGGCATTCGTACACTTGATAATGGTGAGCAGCAAGGCTACAACACCATGGTTTACAAGACCTCTGAGATTGAGCGTATTGGTAAAGTGGCTTTTAATTTAGCGAAAGTACGTGCTAAAGCCAAAGGCTTACCTGCAAAAGTCTGTTCAATTGACAAAGCCAATGTGCTAGAAGTTACTGAGCTTTGGAAGCAGACAATGATTAAGCTTCAGGAAGCTGAATATAGCGATGTGGCGCTCAGTCATATGTATGCCGATAACGCCTGTATGCAGCTTGTAAATAATCCGAAACAATTTGACGTTATGGTGACGGGTAATATGTTCGGCGATATCTTATCTGATGAGGCTGCAATGTTAACAGGCTCTATTGGAATGTTGCCATCAGCCAGTTTAGATGAGCAAGGAAAAGGCATGTACGAACCTTGCCATGGCAGTGCGCCAGATATAGCAGGACAAGATAAAGCTAATCCTTTAGCAACAATTTTATCGGTTGCTATGATGTTGCGTTATACCTTTAAGCATGAAGATTCTGCATTAGCTATAGAACAAGCGGTCAGCGATGTTCTTGATGATGGCCTACGTACTGCAGACATCATGGATGAAGATGAGTCCGGTTTGAATCTAGTCGGCTGCACACAAATGGGTGAAGCGGTATTGTCTAAATTAACAGCTATCTAATGTAAAAGTCGGCTATCTTAAATTTAACCGAACTGTGGTATCTACAATTGATAAGGTCGGAATATTAGCTATATTCCGACCTTTTTGTATCACATGATTGGTTATAGATAACGCAGTTATGTAATTATAATTAAATACAAAGATGAGGTACATAAGTTAGCATAGCTTTACGCTTGTACAATTTATCTAAGAAAGCCTTTCAAGTTAATATACATTTAAAATATAACGAAACATATAATTATATAATTAGCTTTAAGCGCCAATAAATATAGTAACCTTGAGGAAAATTGAATGTCTATTAATAATATATACAACCAATATCAGTCACATATTCATAAAGCACATAATTTTAAAAAACATTTAGCTAAAAAGACACTTGCGTTTGCATGCGCGGCTTTACTATCCGGGTTGGCTACTGCACAAGGCGGGATTAGCCAAAAAATTGAAGGCAGTGACTCTGTCAGTACAACGCTAAATGATATATTGCCTACCATCAAGTATTCCACCAACAATCTATCTGAAACAGCACAAAAAGTTAATAATAGCTCATGGAAAGCAGGTGAGGATATTAATCGTACGGTCGGAACAAAGTTACAAGCTTTGCTTAACTGGAATAATCATGGCGTCGGCGCTATTGATGGGTATTGGGGGAAAAATACACGAAAAGCAATGCAAGCGTTCCAAAAGGCTAATGGGCTACAGCAGACTAATAACTTAAACCAAGAAACATGGGATGCGTTAAATAGTAATAGCAGCATTGCAGAGCAGCCAGTATTGGTAAATTATACGCTCAAGAACTCAGATGTGAATATTAAAACCACAAATATACCAGCAGGAGCCCAAGCGAAAGGCAACCTTGAAGGAATGTATTATGAAAGTGTGCCAGAGGCTATCGCTGAAAAATTTCATATGAGTTTAAAGTATCTAAAAGAGCTCAATCCTAATGCAAGTTTCACAGCAGGGGAAACATTGACTGTATATAACCCTGGCGATCCTAATACAACCGCAGTTAGCCGAGTAATAGCTGATAAGAATACTCAAACGTTATTCGCTTTTGATAGTTATGGTAAATTGGTTGCCAGTTATCCGACAACCGTCGGTAGTACGGCCACCCCGTCACCTTCTGGAACGCATAAAGTAGAAGTTAAGGTACATGAGCCAAACTATACGTATTCAGATAATAATGGTGGACAGGTGATAATTCCGCCTGGTCCTAACAACCCAGTAGGACTAGTATGGATAGGATTAACAAAACCCTCGTATGGTATACATGGCTCACCTGATCCAGAACGTATCAGTCGTCAAGCGTCAGCGGGTTGTGTGCGTCTGACCAATTGGGATGCATTGGCATTATTGGGTACAATAGATGATAATGCAACTGTTGAATTCAGATAAGGTATATATAGGTACGATAAGGTATTAAATTGATCTTAAAAACTAAAAAACCGCTCTTTATAAGGAGCGGTTTTATTTGGCCATATATATAGGCCATTTACTTTACAATAAATCAGAGATATTAAGTCTTACCACGATAGGTAATACGACCTTTTGATAAATCATAAGGTGTCATTTCAACTTTAACTTTATCACCCGTCAAGATACGAATATAGTGCTTACGCATTTTACCCGAGATATGAGCAATGATTTCATGCCCATTTTCAAGGCGTACTTTAAATAATGTATTAGGAAGGGTGTCAATGACTTCACCTTCAAATTCAATAATATCGTCTTTTTTTGCCATAATTATTTGGGTTAACCCGTTACGAATGAAAATTTAGGTCATTATTATACGTAAAATTAAAGATTTAAGCAAATTATGCTATGTGTGTCAATTGTATATTTAATTTCTTAAGCTGTTTGATAAATAAGAGTTTAATGTTCAATTTAGGGTTAGACAGTTAAGCAGTTAGGCAGAGGTTAGTTAGCTAGGTAAATTTAACCATTGAGGGGTTAATGGCAGTTGCGGTAACAATGCTTGCAAAGGCTCTGGATAATAGGCGTTAATGAAGTATAGTCCATCAGGCGCAGCGGTAGGGGGTGCAATGGTTCTATCTTTAGCATGCAAAATTCTTAAATAATCACTGGTTTCCATCTCGCCTTTACCTATGGCATATAGTGTCCCCATCAAGTTTCTTACCATATGATGTAAAAAGCCATCTGCTTTGATATCCAATACTAAAAACTGACCGTGCTCGAACAATCTGGCATGGTGAATGTTTCGGATAGGTTGATTCGACTGACACGCGGCAGCCCTAAAACTACTAAAATCATGCGTACCTTGAATATAATCGGCAGCTTTTTGCATGTTTGTAACGTTCAAAGGTTCATGAATATGTGTCACCATATGATTCAGCATGGCCGGACGCTGAGGTTGATTTAAGGTGATGTATCGGTAACGACGTGCTATAGCATTAAATCTAGCGTGAAAATCATGTGGCATTGGCTGTAGCCAGCGTATGGCGATATCACCTGGTAATATACTATTAGTACCACGTAACCAGTTATAAATCCCGCGATCTGCACTCGTTTTAAAGTGCGCTATCATGTTTCCTCCATGCACGCCAGCATCGGTTCGCCCAGCTGCAACGACTTCGACTTTTTCGTTAGCGATCTTGCTTATGGCTTCTTCCACCACTTGTTGTACGCACAGTACTTCTTGTTGTCTTTGCCATCCTCGATAATTTGATCCAACAAACTCAATACCTAAAGCGTAGGTTTTAGTTTGGGGGTCAGCCTGACTGTCAGGTTGAAAGTCATTAGATCTATTTGAAAAAACATCAGAATTCATTATTCATTTGACCTACTTGTTAAAAAATGACTACCAATTATCATATTACGCGATGCAGCAGACTCCTATCGATGAGTCTAAATTAATACTAGCTTTTATGAGCTATACCTTCCCTACACTATAAGTCCAGCGTTGACGCCTACGTGCTGGGGTATCGAAGGCTAAATGAAGCCATAACAATCGAGCATATACCGCAGCAATTGTCAGACGACCCGCAGACAGTACATGGTGATCATATTGCCAACTACCTGCTGCATAAGCGTCATTCACACCCCCGTAAGGGCACTGAGTGGAACAGACTAATATATGGCCACGTTGATATAAAGTATCCATAGTTTGCGCCACAGTCTCGCTGTAAGGAATATTTCCCGTACCAAATCCTAATAGAATAATACCTGTTGGAGATACATCTAACAATGTACTAAGTTGAGTGTTTAACCACTCGACATCATTTGGGACGCAATAGAGTGTCGGTATAACTATTGACTCTGATGCAGTACTTATTTGAGTCAATTTCTCTTGAGTATCTTCAATCCAGTTTTCACGCCGTGCAGCTGGTAGGATTTTGGTATAAGAATTGGCTGGATAGCCTGCACGGCTATGACCGGTAAACGCCATTAGGTCATGACTATGAATTTTCTGCACCGTTTGGGCAGGCCAGGTTTCACCTGAGAATGTGATGATGACACCTGGTTCCCCATAGGTTGCTAGTCCAACTGCTTCGGATAAATTACCCCAAGCGTCACTATTAGGATCAATCTTGTAATCATAGATATCATTGGCGTCGAACAGTGGACGCATACTGGCAGTTAAGACAATACAGATATCTGAACCTGCAAAGGCTTCTGCTAAGAACGCACCCAAATAACTTAAGGTGTCTGTCCCAGTTATGAGAACAAATTGACGATGTCCTTCTGCATATTGATCTAATATTAGTTTAAAAAAATGGGTGAAATCAACAGGATTGAGTTGGCTACTGTCCTTTACACAGTCATTTGCAATCGACTCTATATTCGTATTTAAATTTTGATGGATTTTATCTATTAAAAGGGGTAAGAAGGTGTCAGCAGGTAGCGTTGTTAAAGGTTTACCATAGCTTCCAAAAGTACCTCCAGCATAAATAAGCTTTATCTTATTAGGATTACCTTGATCGGCTAACGTATTTATTAAGCGTGAATCTTTATTGGTCATAATTTGATCTATTGGTAGGTTGTTTCTGAATTTAAATAATGCATTATACCGCTCTATTTAAAGAAACAAAGCGATTCAAATAAAAAAAGGTATGAGGCCTAAGCTTCATACCTTATGAGTATATATTATGATAATTGAATTGCCTGTCCATGTCTAAGTATAGCGTCTTTAAGTATAGACCTTCTATCTAAATGATGAGTATAATTTCTTTGATGCCTTAATCACCTTAACAATAGATAGACAGTAATAACCCTCAGAATTGTTGGATGGCTAATACAAGCTATCTAAAATCTTTTTGGCTGTTTCTTTTTGTGCATCCGTAGCTTTACCTTCAATAACTTCTTTTACCAAACGTTTAGCACCATCATATTCTCCTACTTCTAAATACTGCTCCGCTAAATCCAAAGTCAATTGCGAGCTGTCAATATCTTTTACACCATCAAACGTTGGCATATCATTAGTAATATCAACAGCACTATCTTCAAGCTCTACCGGAGATTCTGACGCATCGGAAGTTATTTCGTCTTCAATATCTTCTGAATCAAGCTCGTCTAATTCTGATAAGGTATCAAAGTCAGTTGAATCAATTTGTTCTGCTTGAGGATCTAAAGCAGTATCGTCTACACTTGTTATGGCGTCAGTGCTCTCTAACTTTATATTATCGGCATCATAGCTAGCTGTCTTAGAATGATCTAATTCAAGGGTTTCTGATTCAAGGCTATCAAATTCTATATCATTGTCGTCAGGCTTACTTATATCTTCTACCTGTGCCGTATTCTCTGTAACCGATTTTAGTAAATCTGTTTCTTTTAAGTCTGTTTCATCTACAATTATATCGTTGGTGTCTGAGCTATCAGTTGTCTCCGAAACAGCGAACTGCGTATCAGTCGCATCGAGCGTCTCAGAATCGTCATCCCAATTAAACTCTAAGTTTTCAAGATCTGTATTACCTATATCTTGTTCTATAGGGCCCTCCAAAGTAGTCTCTTCCAAGCTTTTCTCGAGTTCCGCTAAATCAAACTCAGCCGCATCTTCACTTGATAAATTTTGTTCATCGTTTTGATCTTGATGCTGATAGTTATTGCGCGCTTGATCTGAGTCATTGGTGTGTATCTGCCAATCAATATCATCATCACGACTTTGAAGAGAAGGGTCAGTGTTTGCGATAGGCTGCTTAGTATGAACGTTATCAGTGAAATTAGCAGTATCAGCTATGTCATCATGTTTCCCATCTAAGGAAGATGATAAGTTATCTGTACTATCTCTATCTATACTATCTGTACTATCTATATAAGTACTATCTATGCTATCTGCACTTTCAATATTAGTTGAATCAGCATGTGTGTAATGAATAGAAGGCGTAGAAGGTATATCGGAGGAGTCGGAGGTTAAAGAATTTGGTGAAGACAGTCGATTCTCTTCATCTATCATATCCTTTATTAGATTGGCTTCTTTTACTATTTCAGGATTTGAATGGACAATCAAACGTTTGTAAAGCGTATTAAACTCATGCGGTTTTTTAACCAGCGCATATACTTTTAGTAATTTAAGCGTAATGGCGTCATTATCAGGTTGTTTACGCGCCCCTATTTTTAATTCAAGAATGGCATCATCATAGCGCTGCTGCTCAATCATCTCTTGAGCACTTTCAAGATAATTGATTTCTTGTTTGGGTGGGCGCGTGGGTGCCGAAGGCGAGAGAAGTAAGTCTTCATCTTTACGTATTGATCGGTTATTTCGCAGCATTATGAATACTAATAGTGCAAGTAGAGCAATCAAAACAATAAAGGTTATAACTCTTATAGACATATGTAATCCCTCGTCTCATATAATGGTAACGATTATATAAGGTTACTATAGCAGACGATTTGAAAGTTTTTTGAATGAAGCGTCAATTTATATAGCGTTTAAAACTAATGACAGTGTTTAGAACTAATTTAGTACGATTCAGATCGAATACATGACCCTATGCAAACTATAATACATTAACATAATCTTATAAATGGTTATAGATTAGCAAAGATACGTAATTTTTGCAGTATTTAGACTAGCACTAGTCAATCTATTCGGTATCAGTCTATTTAATATCAATCATTTATGGATCAATCTATTAGGTATAAAGCCATAATTCGATTGTGACTGATTGTGACTAGAAATGATAGATTGGACTAGAAAGTGAGGCTTCTAAAGCCATGGACGTAGGTAATTGAGTTATTTCAGTGATATTTTTGTTTGAGCTTATGAGCACCTCATCTTGGTCACTGGTTATAGCAGAATCATCGTTCACAGAATTTAAAATGGCTTCAATACTATTAGGCTGTCGCACGGTTATTATCGATGTGTCTTCCTCAATAGGATAATCGCCCTCTAAATTTAAAACAGTGCGCTTTTCAGTTACGACAAGTATTGGTTCTGATTCAAACCGTGTCGCCGCTATCTCTACATCCGAGTTTAAATTTTCTAAATTTGAAGAAGGCTCATATAAGTCTTGCAGCGCTGAATTGGCAACCTTAACTTGTGCTAAGGGGTCAATTGTAGATAAACTTAGCGAATCAGAAGAAGCAAAATAGTCATCACCATTTACTGACTTATTGACTGCTAATAATACATCATCGTTATTATCTAAAACATCATTAAGCGGTGGGGTTACATCTATATCTTCTGTAATATTAAATAAAGGTGGAGGCGCTTTAGAGCGGACTATTAGCGGTTCAAATGCTTGTGTATCCTGTCCATTATTTACCTCTTCATTATCTACTATGACCGATTCAATGCTTGCCATTAGCACGGGGCTTGAAGAATGGGTATACTCATCAAATTGAATACTATCATCAAATAATGAAGGCGGCTTTTGAGCTGATATAGCTAAAGGTTGATATCCGCTAGCTGATAGATTGTCATCAGCTATGTTAACAACTGAGTTATTTTCAAAAGGACTATGACTACTTTCATCAGCTTTCAGAAACGCAATATTATGGGTTGACACGCTTATTGGCATGACAACATTTACCAGATCGCTTTTCGTAGCGTTGTTGGAAGCGTTGTTCGAAGCGCTGCTAATAATGTTGTTAATACTAGCGCTTTGATGGTGCTGATTAGAGTCTGAATCAGCACTAAAAGAGTGGTTGCCGATAGGCGCCGTGTTATTTACTTGTAGAGCTACATCATTTGAAATTTCTGAGTGTTCGGCGCGCTCAGAAGGCTTTGGATGTTTTGTAGGATGTGAACGTACTACAACATTAGCAGCTAAAATTGTATCAGCTGAACTTGTCTTA
Source organism: Psychrobacter sp. CX21 (assembly GCF_057396255.1). NCBI lineage: Bacteria > Pseudomonadati > Pseudomonadota > Gammaproteobacteria > Moraxellales > Moraxellaceae > Psychrobacter > Psychrobacter sp. CX21. The sequence continues at coordinate 19,067 of NZ_JBXYJG010000023.1, forward strand.
CGGTTCGGCGTTGACGTTCTAATTTTTAATGGACGCACTTCAACAGATCTGCTTACCATAACTGGCAGATTTAAAAAGCCTGAGGTTATCTTATCAGTTGATGACTGATTAAATAATGAGGGCGGCTTAATATGCTTAGACACAGTAAGCGGCTTAAAGTCGTCCGCCTGAATAAGGTTGTCAGTTTGATAGGTGCTGTAAGACGGTGAGTTAAATAAAGGGGAGCGAACTTGTACCGGCTGTGACGCTTTAGATTTAGATCGACTTGTTTTAATAGAGCTAGTTTTAAAGGTGCTAGTTTTATTATGACTAGATTTAACGTGCGTAGACTTAGACGGATTAGAAGCCTTTAATGAAGAGGCGTTAAATATCGGCGTGCTAATGTCAGCAAAAGTTTTTACTGGACGGTTTGTATTATCTAGCGGCAGTAGTAATGTTTTTGGAACGGATTTGGTAAGCCCTTTATTATTAACAACGAGCACAACATCGGCAAAAGGCTCAGATATTGAGTCACTAGAAGTAAGAACCAACGCACCACTGCGCGCAGATTTTTGAACAAACTCAACTTTGATAGGGGTGTCATCATCGAGCCCCATTTGTTGATATATAGAGCTACTGGCAATACTGACTGAAAAGTCTTTTGGATTGATATCGCTGATATCAATGCTGGCTAGAAGCGGCTCATTTTGAGCAGAATGAATGTGAGTTTGCCCAATAGTCGCCGCATTGCTAGATTGCGCGACCAATAATATTGACATGCCTACAGAAGCAACTGCTAATTGTGTACGTAGCTTTGAGTGCCGTGCCATAACAATTCTTATCCCTGTAACATTTAACACCGCTTTTGTGCTCAATATCAGTCGACTATAATAGTCGTTACAGATAATTGGACAATGAATTGACTCTTCTATTTAGATTATGAGAACTGTTCTTATTATATTTCTAAATAAAAATTGAACCATAAAATGTATCTAGTTTGTAAAAGTGCTACTGCTTTTATACCAAAGTACACGTTGGATTGCTACTAAATTTTTAAAAAACTTATCCAGTTTTTAAAATTTTTTGTCAAGAATGTAAAAAACAGCCTAGATATGAGTATGGATAAAATAATAAAGGGATAAGTGAGTAGGTGGCTAGGGGAATAACATTCTGTTTAAATCTTGGTAGTGGTATAATGATAAGTCTATTTATTAATAAGATATTCTGAGTTAATTCTATGCAATTCACTTTACACAAAACTGCGACGGGTGAATCACGCGCACGTCGAGGTACTGTTTCTGTAGCTCATGGCGAAATTAGAACCCCAGCATTCATGCCAGTAGGCACTTATGGCACTGTCAAAGGTATGCTACCACGAGATATCGAAGCTATTGGAGCCGATATTATTTTGGGCAATACTTTTCATTTATGGTTACGTCCAGGTACGCAAATCATTGACAAATTTGGCGGTCTGCATCAGTTTATGAATTGGAATAAGCCTATTTTAACTGATTCTGGTGGATTCCAAGTATTTAGCCTTGGCGCTATGCGTAAGATTACCGAAGAAGGTGTCGCGTTCAAATCACCAATTGATGGCGCTAAAGTTTTTTTATCACCCGAAAAGTCTATGCAAATCCAGTATTCGTTAAACTCTGATATCGTCATGCAGTTCGATGAATGTACCCCTTATCCAGCTACCTTTAGTGAGGCACAAAAATCTCTGGAGCTATCCTTACGTTGGGGTCAGCGCTGTGTGGATGAACACAAAAAGCTTAGCAACACCAATGCTTTATTTGGTATTGTCCAAGGTAGTATGTACCAAGACTTACGCCGTCAATCAATGGAGGGCTTGCTAGATATAGGTTTTGATGGGTATGCTATTGGCGGATTATCAGTCGGTGAACCAAAAGATGAGATGATTGAAGTTTTGGATTATATGCCAGAGCTGATGCCAGCAGATAAACCTCGCTACTTAATGGGTGTGGGCAAGCCTGAAGATATTTTAGAAGCCGTGCGCCGCGGTGTAGATATGTTTGACTGTGTGATGCCGACGCGTAATGCACGAAATGGTCATTACTTTGTAACGGGTAATGAAGACAACCAAGGTATCGTTCGTATCCGCAACAGTCAATACCGCGAAGATCAGGGTCCACTTGACCCAGAATGCGATTGCTACTGCTGTGAAAACTTTAGCCGCGCTTATTTGTATCATCTTAATAAGTGTAAAGAAATGCTGGGTGCTCAATTGGCTACCATCCACAATCTTCGCTATTATCAGCGGTTAATGCAGGGTATTCGCGATGCGATTGATGAAGATAGATTTGATGACTTCGTAGCAGACTTTTATCACAAACGAGGTCAGGATGTACCACCCCTTGAGCTTAAATAGTCAAACCTCAGTAAATACCAAGAAGGCAGAGCCAAGAGCTCTGTCTTCTTTACTTCGGACATAAAAACAGACGTAAAGAACTAATTACTTATTAAAGTAACCCGACCAATTTTTCTAAATACCCAGCGTCCATCTGATCGAAAGTTGCTAATTGATCAGAATCTATATCGAGTACAGCAATGACCTCATTTGAGGTGTCTTTAATAGGGATTACAATTTCAGACTGAGATAGTGGGGAGCAAGCAATATGATTGGGATGGGTATTGACATCAGAGACGATCTGGGTTGATTTTGATGCCCAAACTTCCCCGCAAACGCCTTTACCATTATTAATACGCGTACAAGCTAAAGATCCCTGAAATGGACCAAGGATTAGCTGATCAGAGGTTTTATCAACCCGATAAAAACCAATCCAAAACCATCCGAATGTCTCTTTTAGCAATGCTGTCAGATTAGCCATATTAGCAATTAAATCACTTTCGCTGCTTAATATAGCTTCAGCTTGTTTAATTAATAGCTCGTATTTTTCAGCTTTATTTGCAGAAGAATTAATAGGGATAATGGTATGCATATCTCTCTCTTATTTAACACTTTGCCCTATAATTGGGACAAATAACACCTCTTACAAGCCCTGCTTTTTAAGCCAGTTATGATTACGCTCTAATAGCATAGCATCCCCATAACTAAAGAAACGATATTTTTGCTCAATAGCGTGTTGGTAGGCTTGCTCAATATTTTTTTTACCAGCAAAAGCAGAGACGAGCATTAATAGGGTAGACTTAGGTAAGTGAAAGTTGGTCAGTAAGGTATCAATCACGCCAAATTTGAAGCCTGGATAAATAAAGATATCAGTATCTCCTACCCAAGACGAGATATTTCCGTTTTCATCAGCGGTTTTTTGATAAGCGGTTTCCAAGACGCGAGTGACTGTCGTACCGATAGCGATGACCTTATTGCCATTTTTATGGGTTTGGTTAATTAAGTCAGCCGTATTCTGCGGCAGATTGGCATATTCACTGTGCATGGTATGATTAAGTAAGTTGTCAGTCTTAACAGGAGCAAAAGTACCTGCGCCGACATGCAAAGTCACATAAGCAATATTAATACCTTTAGTCGCAAGCTTATCAAAGACTTTATCATCAAAATGTAAGCTAGCGGTCGGGGCTGCGACACTAGCCATCTTAGCTGGGTCATGAAACACAGTTTGGTAGCGTACGTTATCGGTTTCATCCGCATGACGCTCAAAGTAGGGCGGAATAGGCAGTTCACCATACTGTTCTAAGTCAGGAAGTATTGGGTTTTTAAAACTTAAAATAAATAGATTCTTATGACGGCCTATCATCTGGCATTCGATATCGCCATTTGCTAAAAGTAAAGTCTGACCAAGTTTAGGGGCCTTGCTGGCACGTACATGACACAGTGCCACATTGATATGGTTTTGTCCCGCTGCATCTTTAGCAAACTGCTCTTCAGCGGTTAAACGTTCAACCAAAACCTCGACTTTACCGCCCGTATCTTTTTGACCAAATAGGCGCGCTTTCATTACTTTGGTATCATTATAAACGATAAGATCGCCGGCATTTAGTAACTCAGGCAATTGGGCAAACTGTTTGTCTTGAATCTCAAACTGACTGGTTTGTTGTGCTGGCACATACATGAGCCGAGATGCACTACGCTGATCTAAAGGATAGCGAGCGATGTAATCATCTGGCAGATCATAATCATAATCTTCCACACTTAAATAGTGATCGGTAATATTATCGTCATTACGGGCGTTATTTGGTTCTACAGGGTCAGAGGTATGGTTTGATTGGCTCATAAGTAACTATAACTGTGTTAGTGAGAGGATAGAATAGGATAGGTGCAAAATATTGCTTGCTTAAAGTGGATAACAGTTTAACAGAAATAAATTATTTTACCTGAACTACAGGCCAAACAAATCTGGCTGAGTGTTGATAGAATCAGGGGTAGTTAGGTTTGAATAAGTGACACCTACTAAACGAATCGGTAAGTGACGGGGCACATCATCAAGCAGTTTTCGTAACCAATAATGAGCTGATTCAGCGGTTGGAAAGGGCGTATGTAAAGTGTGAGAGCGAGTTATTTGATGAAAATCAGAATATTTGATCTTCAATGTAATGGTGTGACCTAAACGTTCTTTGGCAACAAGGTCAGAAAAAGCATCAGCATTCTGCTCAAAAATTTGCACCAGTAAACTTTCGGTATCACTAATATTATCGCGAAAGGTGGTCTCACTACCTACTGATTTGTGCTTACGTTCTGCCTTTACCGGACGAGTGTCGTTGCCATGTGCGATTTCCGAATAGAAGCGACCACGTTTACCAAATTCTTGCACGAGCGCCTCAACTGGCTGAGCTTTTAAGTCTGCTCCTGTATAAATCCCCATTTCGTGCAAACGTCTAGCAGTGGCTTTACCGATACCGTGAAAACGCTCGATGGGCAAACTGGCAATAAAGTCATCTGCTTGCTTAGGCGTAATGACTGCAATACCGTTAGGTTTATTAATATCAGAGGCTATCTTTGCCAACATCTTACTAAACGAGACCCCTGCTGAGGCTCTAAGATGCGTCTCATTATATATCTGTTCACGCAGCCAGTTAGCCATTAAAGTTGCTGATCCATGATGCTCTTTTATACCTGAGACATCTAGATAAGCCTCATCTAGTGACAAAGGCTCTACTAGATCGGTTAGGCTTAACATAATTGCTCGAATCTGCTGACTGACTTGTCGATAAACATCAAATCGGGGGCGTACGAATAACGCTTCAGGACAGCGTTTTTTCGCTTCATAACATGACATGGCAGAGCGGACGCCAAACTTGCGTATTTCATAACTGGCAGCAGCGACTACGCCGCGTCCATTAGGATCTCCACCTACTACTAAGGGTTTACCACGCAGATCAGGAAAATCACGCTGTTCGACACTGGCATAAAATGCATCCATATCTAGATGGATTATTTTGCGCTGAGGCGGTTTAGATGCTTTAGATTCATCTGGTGGGATATGATTATTCATTAATTAGGAATAAAATTAGGAGTAGGTTTGATAATGTAAAAAGTTTATTACTCAATAGGCTCATTATAACAGGCATAATAATAGTAGGTATAGTTATAGCAGACATAGAGTATAGAGGGATAGAGTATAGAAGGATAGAAAAGGGGTTTGAACTAAATGTCTACTAACTGCCTGCTAACTAAAATGCCCTCTAACATATGGTTAGGGGGCATTGATAGGTAACTACTTTATAGGTAACTACATTAGATGATTAACTTAAATAACTGTTTAAAGCAAATAAGTCTCTTCATGCTACTAAAATAAAGAGACTTTCCCAAACTTTGTGTAACTGCTTATAATCCATAGTAAAGGAGAATAAGCAATGACAAAACAAACAGAACTAAAAAAACTAGCCGAACAAATGGCCAAACACGTTGGCAGCTTTGAAGACATCAAAGCATTTCAAAAAGAGCTCATGCAGTCATTTATTGACACTGCATTAGAAGCCGAGATGGAAGAGCATCTAGGCTATCCTAAGCATGAAAAGGCGGATACCCCAAACAAGCGCAACGGTCACACCAAAAAGACAGTGCGCAGTGACACAGGTGAGATTGAAGTATCTACACCCAGAGACCGTGAAGGAAGCTTTGATCCTGTATTGGTTGCAAAGCATCAAACTCGTATCACTGGGCTCGATGATAAAATCATCATGTTTTACGCCAAAGGCCAGACAACCACTGAGATTGTTGAGAGTATCAAAGATATCTATGACGTTGATATCTCAACCAGTCTCGTATCAAGGGTTACTGACAACATCATAGATGACATCACAGCATGGCAGAATCGTCCACTAAGTAGCTTATATCCTATCGTATATTTAGACTGCATTGTCGTTAAAGTACGTCAAGACAAGCAAATCATTAATAAAGCCATCTATCTGGCCTTAGGCGTCAATCTTGAGGGCAAAAAGGAGCTACTGGGTATGTGGCTATCGGAGAATGAAGGCGCTAAGTTCTGGCTAGGTATTCTCACTGAACTACAAAACCGTGGGGTTCAAGATATTCTTATTGCCTGTGTGGATGGTTTAAAAGGCTTTAGCGAGGCAATTAATACGGTATATCCAAACACACAGGTTCAGCTATGTATTGTGCATATGGTACGTTACTCTATGAAGTTTGTACCATGGAAAGATAGAAAAAAAGTAGCGGCTGGTTTAAAGGCGGTTTATGGTGCTGATACGCTTGAGCTGGCAGAGGCTAGCCTTGAGCAGTTTAATGAGATCTGGGGCGATAAATACCCGCATGTGGTTACCTCTTGGCGCAATAATTGGGAGGGCTTAACCGTGTTCTTTGATTACCCGAAAGACATTAGAAAAGCCATTTATACGACCAATGCTATCGAGTCATTAAATAGCGTGATTCGTACCGCTGTGAATAAGCGTAAGATATTCCCATCTGATCAAGCGGCGTTAAAGGTTGTTTATCTAGCGACTCAGCAGGCGTCTAAAAAGTGGTCGATGCCCATCCGTAACTGGACGTCTGCTCTTAATCGATTTATGATTATGTTCGATGAGCGTGTTAGTAAGCATTTAATCTAAATTGCAGTTACACAGAATTCAGGATGGGCTC
>NZ_JBXYJG010000024.1:0-23278 GCF_057396255.1 Psychrobacter sp. CX21
TGTAACTATCCCCTAAAATAACACAGCTCAAACGTAGAATTTCTTATAAAATACCCATAAGGAGTTTTAACATGAGCAAACGAATGACTGAAACCCAAATAGTATCAATCTTAAAAGAAGCAGAAGCTGGAATACCTGCCAAAGAGCTGTGCCGTAAATACGGTATTGCTAGTTCAACCTACTACAAGTGGAAGTCTAAATACGGAGGTATGGAAGCCTCTGACGTCAAGCGACTAAAAGAACTAGAAGAAGAAAACCGTAGGCTTAAACAGATGTATGCTGATTTAAGCCTCAAATCACAAATGCAGGAAGAAATCATAAAAAAGCTATAGCGCCTGTCCATGAACGTAAAGTCTGGGCACAAGAACTGCAGGCGCAGTATGGTGTTAGTATTGTGGTTAGCTGTCAGGTGGTCTGCATGAGTCGAACTGCTTATTACTACAAGCCTAAACTATCTGATGACAGTGAGATTATTGATGTCTTAAATGAGCTTACTGACAAGCATAATCGCTGGGGTTTTCCAAAGTGCTTTAAGCGTATGCGAGCACTTGGCTATTCATGGAATCACAAGCGCGTACATCGTGTTTACAAAGCGTTAAACTTAAACCTACGCCGTAAGACTAAAAGGCGACTGCCAGCACGCAATCCTCAGCCGCTAAGTGTGCCAAGTGCATTAGGGCATACTTGGTCTATGGACTTTATGAGCAATAAGCTACATAACAATATTCGCTTTCGAACCTTTAATGTGATTGATGATTATAACCGTGAAGTATTAGGCATTGATATTGGTACCAGCATCCCCTCACTTCGAGTGATTCGCTACCTTGATCAGCTAGCCGAGTGGCATGGTTACCCTAAGCAAATTCGTGTGGATAATGGTAGTGAGTTTACCTCACACGTATTCACTGATTGGGCATCGGCTCACGGTATTTACATTGACTATATCGAACCTGGTTGTCCTTATCAGAATGCTTATATTGAACGGTTTAATCGCAGTTATCGCAATGAGGTTTTAGATTGTTACCTTTTCAACAATTTAAACGAGGTCAATCAACTGACTGAAGATTGGATTGAGGTTTATAACACCCAAAGACCCCATGATTCACTTGATGATATGACACCTGCCCAGTACAGACAGGTGGCTTAACGATTCTACGATGATGTTGTGTTAAAGATGGGGTATTTACAAAAGGAATACGGTTTAAACTTGCAGTCTTATGACCCATTATATTTAGAAAAGTGGAGGGCTAGTTCCAATATTCTTAAAACTGGTAAAAATCCAATTAATGACTATATAAGTTACTCTTTTGAAGGAAGTGAAGATTATGTAACTTTTCTATCCCTTTCTATAAGGGTTAATTCAGATGAATACGATATAGGAAGTCTCAAGTTATTCATAGAAATAGTAGGAACACTTTTGAATAAGTCCACACAAACTAATTTAAATGATGAAATGGAAAGTTGTATTATTACCTTTAATTCTGATGTTTTTGAAGTGAATGAATTGTTTGATATTATAATAAATTATAAAAAACATACTCAGGGTGAGGGTTTTAAATATACCTTTGATATAAAACATAAATCACATAAAAGCTATACCCTTAATGACTTCAACTAGAAGAAGTGTTTCAAATATTAATTTAGTGAACTAAAAGAACCTAATAGTTTTTATATTGGCAATAATCGCAGATACTCGTATAATAAACATACAACTCATCCTTAGCATCTAACATTAAGTTTTTAGTTTGCCTAGGGCGAAAAAACCGTTACAGTGTTACGATGTAGCGGTTTTTTTATGTCTACTACTTGAGTCATTATGGCTAATCAAGCTATGCCGTAGGAGCGGTTTAGCCCCTGAGCACCGTCAATAAATTGCACTGCAATTTTAGGTGCGCAAGAGAAATTCTTTTAAATAAGAATTTCTAAGCGGTTCCATTGGCGGGTCATTGGCATACAGCGCCTTGGATAGAGGTGGTCGCTCGAATGTTGGAACGTCGCTAGGCTTAGGCGCTGTGCGCCACGCCCTTCCAACTACAAGCAAAAAGCGAGAACAGCTACCCTGTATTGAAAATTGTATTGCTAAATCAATTTATCTTGCGTTTTTCATTCTGTAACGGATAAACCATTTGCGCCACAAAACCTTCGGGTACTTTGGTATTTGATGTCGTCCCATATTTTTTGGGTAGGTGAGCGGGCAGATGAGCGGTTTTGAATATCACATCATAAATGGGTAGAAAGGCAGAAAAGTTTTTATCCCACGCTTCTTTTTCTGAAGATTGGAATGATTTACACTATGTTGATACGATTAAATCACAATTTATTCCTAGTATCTATTATTTCTAAATCAAAGTGAAATATTTAGTTTACTTAGGGCAGAGAACCGTTATAGCCTAGAACTGTAGCGTTCCTTTATTTATGCTATTTCTGCTATAGTGAAGCTTGCCGTCACTATAAAAGAGAAACGCCATGCCCATCATCAAACGAGCAACTAAACTTCTTACTGTATGTCTAATCACAGCAAGTTTAACGGCTTGCGTAACCACACTCAATCAACCAAAACCACCAACAACTAATGACACCTTAACCGATGCCGAGCTTATCAAAATAGCGAAGTGGGATGAGCGTCAGCCTGTAGAATATATCCCTAAGCAAGTGATTGGCGTGCATAACGGTGTCACGGTAATCGAAGAGATGCAATGTTCAGACGTGTGCCCAGAAAACACGTCGCAAGTGGTCTATTATGACGTACCAGCAGGGGCAACGTGCGAAAGCATTGGCGGGGTAACAAAGTCTATCCTTGTGCCGATTGCCATTACCGTTATGGCAAAAGAATACTGTTTTCCAGCCGTTATTGCCGATTATTGGGAAAGTTATCCTTAATTGCTTAATGGAAAGCTTTATAAAACTTTGTCTAACCTATAATCGCAGTCATATAAATAAGGTTCAAGGTAATCGAGTGTAAGTAGCAAGTAGTACGGGGGTAGGCTTAACGAGATTAGTGTCGTAACTCTTTAACAGTTCGCAGACTATACAATAGATAGAGCTAATAAAAATCAAAACGATAAAAAATCGCCCATATTACTATGAGCGATATTTAAAGTATTTTATATCAATGAACTGTAGACCAGTGTTCATGTCTTATAAAAGAGTGCCACATTCAATTTATAAGTTCGGAAATGCACTGCTTAATGCCTCAACAATTTGTTTTTTAGCGGCCTCATTGTAGAAGGCACATTGTTGGTTATCAGGAGTAGCAATACTATCTTGGGCTAACTTATAAAAACCTACATAAGTTTTATTATTAATATTTGCATAAGCAAAATTATCGTCATCATCATCTAATGGGTCTTTTGGCGCGTTATTTGCTGCCCATTTATACCCTGCCCAGACACCTGTGATAGGATTACTTAAACTATCAACCATACCTTGAAAGTCTCTTGAATTACCGTTAGCATCAACTAGAGGGTAGTTGAGTTGTATATAATCTGTATTTACAGCAAATTCAGAAATCGCTACCTTACAGTTGGCATCAGCTGTAAAGACGCTCAAGTTATCAGGTAAGCCGTTTAAAGCATAAATCACACTAGTAGGAGTAAATTCATCTGTTGCCAACACGTCGCCTATTCTTTGATTGCTCAAAGCACGCTCACGAAACTCTCCACCAGCAGTTAGACCATTGTCAAAGCTTTGCAAAAAGCGATTGTTTATCAGTGTAACATTAGGAGTTTCTGTAGTAATGCTTTTAGTATCAGATGCTTTGATAACATATTGAATACTTAGACCGTTTTGAGTTAACGTGTAAGTTGTTAGCTCATAAATACCTTGTGAATTAAGTACCTCTGGTGGTAGTAAATCTTTACCATAAAGAGAAATGGCCTTAAATAGCCAAGTATTATCTGAAATAGTGTAAGTCATTAGCTCAACATCTTCTAAACGTGTGTCAGTACTGTCCGTATCAAAATCAAAGCTATAGCCTATTAGTCCATTGCTGTTTGATGGCGTACTTGGTATTTGGATCGGCGTCAGGGGTAACACCTCAAAGATAGGCTCTACAACAACGGGTTCATCTTTAGTTATGTCGTCATCCATGAACGTTACCTCAATACAATCACCATTGTTAACTTGATAAACAGCGTCTTTATCTTGTGCAGGCACGGTCACTTCAATCGAGGTCGCTTTAGCATAGAGTGATGTTGATAGCGTCAAAGGTGTATTAATAGGCACAAGGGCACTGAATTTTCCATCTATATCAGCTTCACCCATATTATTAAAACCACGTCCACTTACCGATCCTATCCACTTTTCAGTTGGTGGCTTGCCTGTCTTTATATCGATGACACACCCCTCAATCTTAGCTGAGCTGTCAGCTAAAGGAATGTCTAGGTTCCAAAGCGTAAAATGACTCACTTGACCAATATAAGTACCATCGGCTTGACGCAATGCGGTGCCATCTTTAACCCAAATGAGTGCCTCTTCATCGTAATACCAAAGCGGAATACTGGGCAGGTTCTGAGCAGTCGTGGCTTCTGGGAAGTTAAGCGATGCGGTAGTGCCTTCCTTTAAATCAAGCGCGTTACCCATACTGTCTGTCAGTTTAACATCAATCACGCCTACAGTAACGATTGGTGTTTCATTCTCACCACTTTGATCGACCCCTGCATAAGGCTGAGCAAAGGCATTGGCTCCTTCAATCGAATCAGGATTGTAGTAGTTAGCGTTTAGGTTAACCGTACCGTTATAGTCGCTGCCATCCGCATTAACAATGCTATTGGCGGGTATAACGACAGAGGCGCCTGCCTTAATAGGCTGAGTTACGCCTGTGCTTGATTCAAACAATGTTGCGACCTGATCTGCCATTAACGTCACATCTAGCGTATAGTTTCCTGCGCTATTTAAAGGTATTTGGCGTGCCGTTGTTAAGTAGCCCGTTTTTTTAACCAATAAGACTGCGTCATCATCCTCTAAGCGGTCATCTATTGTTAAGGCATACTTACCTTCATTGTTAGTGAAAACGGTTTGGTCTGCAAGTTGTAAACTCACACCCTTTAAAGCCGTACCATTGTTATCAGTGACAACGCCATTTAATTGAATATCATCACTTGTAGTAGGCACTGTGGGGGTGGGGACTGAGTTATCTACAGGTGGCGTGTGTGTGACAGATGAACTGCTATTGTCATCTCCACCACAACCTGTAAGACCAAGCGAAGCAATGAGCATAGCAGATGTTAATAGGTGCAATTTATTCATAATTAATGTCTTTTCGATTTAGGATATGATGATAGGCGTGACTATCAATTACCAATAATAGCAGATTATTGACAATTAATAACCTCATAAATAGACATTATAATTATTCTAAAAGATAAGCCTGTCTATTAAATATTACGGGTAATAATAACTATAAAATTGCCATAATAAGGCTACTTTAAAAAAGTTTGAATCGTTTAACTTTTACATATAAATTCCTAAAGGCAGTTGAAAATTACCCTACAATAGTGGAGTAGGGTATCACCTTGGAGCCCTTAAGAACGTATTAAATTATATTGATATAAGGGGCTCCATCATTAAAACATAATTTTCACTTAATCCACTTACGCTTACGATAAATGCCATTATTATTGCCAGTTCAATGGGTTTAACTGCTTGCAATGAAGATGGTAATAATGAGGACGTAGTAGTTGATACCAATCCTGAACCCGTTGAAAAAGAGCTTGGAAGTTATTCTTTGGTAAAAGCCAAGAGCGACTATGACTTTGTAAATTATTATTCAGCGGCACTGAATAAATTACCTAACCCATTAGCGCCACAACCAGAGGCCGACCAAAGTTTCAACGATGCATTATAAGGTAGTAGCGATAAGCTATCTTCGACTAATCTTACTGAAGCAGGCGTAGATGAAGTTGATTATGTGAAGCAAAACACCGTCTACATATTTAACTCGAAGCAGGGTCGAAATTATGAAGATAACGATACTGCCAAATAACACGCCTCGTAAAATATTTGCATCGTATAAGGGTCTAAAATCTGGCGTGGTGAGCAGATTAGGGAATAAAAAACACAGCGCAGTAAGCGTGGTAAGGATACCCAAAGACAGGGCAACAAATGCGGAGACTTGTCCTAATCCTTTTTTTATTTCACGGTCTTCTAAATGTTTGCGCAGTAATTTGCTCATAGGTTCAATCTGTTAATACAATTTGAGTTCAATTTAGCATTGTTTAGCAAAAATTATCAAATTAATTGCTGAACATTGTTTGATAAATGATGCATGATTGACACTGTATTGATGTGATTAAATCAAAACGAGATGTTTGGTTTGCTGAGGGCAGAGAACCGCTACAGGTTACGTCGTAGCGGTTTTTTAATATATAAATCATCAATAAAGAGACAGTATATCGAGTTATGCCTATATCTAGCACAACTTATCTAGCACAACTTATAAAGGTACAAGCTATGAAATTTTTAAAACTAACGTTTGCATTAATCGTAACCAGCTCACTTTTATTAACCGCTTGTACCGTAACTGGTCTGGTAGGCGCAACCACTGGCTTTTAACGCTAAAATCAATCCACACACCCCTGACGGTTGCAAAACTGAAACCAAAAAAAATATATTGGCTAAAATCTTAGGTTAGACTAGGCAGCGAAAAATCCATCACTAACCTAATAAAGCTAATGATAGTAGGCGCATAAGAGTAAATAATAACTCGCCCTATCTGTTGTAATTCAAGTCGAGGTGCACCGTGTTTAATAAAAGAAACCTGACCATGATGTTCTGTCAGATGGCATTTGGTCTGTCATTCTATGGCGTGATGATTGTGCTCACGCCTTTCTTTTTGGATCGGCTACAGTATAGTGAAGCGGACACGCTGCTCGTTATTGGTGCTTTCGGTGCCGTAGGGACGTTGTTTTCTATCGCGGGCGGGGTTATAGGCGACAGGCTTTTAGGGGCGTATCGTTCGCTGACCATAGGCTATGCAGCTTTTACTTTGGGTTATGTACTGCTTATGCTTAGCGCAGTAGATATCAATGTGTCGTTGAGTCTTATGGGGATTGCCTTAGTAAGTTATGGTCGCGGTTTGATGTCGCCTAATTATCCAACCTTGTTTCAGACTACCTTTGGCTCTCAAGAAGACTTTGAAAAGGTTTATCCCATTAACTACTCGGTAAATAACGTCGGTGCCTTCTTAGGTCAGTATGTGTTTCCGTTTTTGACGCTCATTATCGCTTATAAAGGCAATTTTATGCTGGCGGCGATTATGTGTGGATTGGGCGTGTTGTCCTTATTGATTATGCGTAAACCTTTTGTGGCAGGCGCAGATGAAATTGACCGAACCAAAGTGCCAGTGCAAAACTGGTTAAAGTTCGCAGGAATAAGCGCGTTAATGATTGCGGTTGTGTTCTATATGTTTACCGATATGAATACCGGTCAATATATTGTCTATGCGATTAGTGCTGCAGCCATTGCTTATTTTATTTATTTGATGCTCAAGGCGCCTCACTCAACCAAGCTGCGAATGGGCACTATTTTAATCATGATATTTTTGACCATCGCTTTCTTTGTTTATTATGGTCAAATGATGACTTCAATGAATATCGTGGCGATTAATACCATGCGCGGGGATATCTTTGGCTTTATTCCGATTCAGCCTGAGGGGTCGTTGGTCATGAACCCATTATGGTGTGCAGTAGTGGGTCCGATGATTGCCTTTATTACCAATCGCTTAGAGAAACGTGACATATTTCTTAGTACGCCAACCAAAGTTGGTATTGCGTTTATAGCGACAACCACCGCTTTTGCTATATTTACGGTATCAATCTTGAATATTGGTACCGATGTGGCGCTGCGTCCTGAAGTGTTCTTAATAGTTCATTTCTTCCAAGCATTCGCTGAAGTGATTGTGGGGAGCCTAGTAGTGGCTTATATACTTTCTGTAGCACCAAAAAAGATTTCCAGCTTCTCAGTCAGCTTATTTATGGTGGCTATGGCAGTAAGCGGTATCATCGGTGCGGTATTCTCTACCAATATTGCTTTGGAAAAAGGACAGGAGTTAACCCAAGCCCTAGCGGTAGAAAGCTATGGTGGATTTTTTATGCTGCTCACAGTGTTTGCTGCAGGTATTACGGTAGTGGCCTTTATCGCTTCTTTTATTATCAAAAAAATGCTCAAAGCGGCAGATGAGTGGGATGAAAAGCACCCTAATTGATAAGCTGCTTTAAGACATAACTCTTCAATTCAAGCTTAAAAAAACACCCCGTTACAGGGGTGTTAATGTGCCTTAAAAACTATGGCCTAAGATGTTTACTGCGCATAAAAGGGATCTAACATCTCTTTAGTGGGGATGGTGCTGTCTATCTTTTTGAACACATCAGATTCGATACGGCCAAGTTTTGACCATTCTACTCGGTTGGTCTTTAAGTCTATCAAGTAGATGGAATAATAACTGCCAGGTGGACGGTTTATAAGCGCGCCTGCAATAGGAGAGGTGGATGCGGCTGTCATTCGCAAACCAAAGGACTGTTTGTTGGCGGTGGCTAAAATAACAAATACTTTGTCGGACTGCTGAGCTTGACGAATCTTTTGAATACTTGCTGCATCCAATCCAAGTGGCCATTGGTATAAAGTAGCTGGATTTTCTTTACTAACTTTATCAGACTCTTTTAATGCTTTATAAAGATCGATATAGGCTTGATTGGTTTCAGCGTCGTTCGTATTACTGGTGCTTAGAATAGGGTAGGTAGAGTTTAGAATCTCATCAGCGTCTTCATCCATGAGGATGTCCATGCTTGTTAACTCTTGCTCTGACATGGCGCCGCAAATCAATGGACTTTCAGTATTAACAATATTGACCCCTTTTTCGCTTAATCTTTCTTCTAGGGTTTTAGCTATTGCAACAGAAAGTGCTTCAGAGCTTTGATATCTTATATCATCTTTACCAAGTTCAATCCATAGAACACAGCCATCACTTAAAATACTGACAGGCTGAGTTTGTAACGATTGTTTGGTAACATCATAAGCGGAGCGCGCTTCTGGGCTAAGGCTTTTTGTTGCACAGCCACTTACCGTCGCTATAGCGGCTAGTGCTAAGGGTAAGATTAAGAACTTAGGGCGGGTGTTAGGCATCATCAACATTCACTATCCTTTTAATTAATAAAAATATTAACCCCCTGAAGATAATAGGGTCTTTAGGGTGATAACAGACCAATTATGCCTCTGTCGAACTTTAAGCTCAAGATTTTTTGAATATAACCTTTAATATAACTTTCAATATAACCTTTAATATAACTTTGAATATAGTTTTAAATAGAATATTGGCACTACGTCAGCTAAAACAATATAAATTTCATTAAGGATCTGTTATGCAAATACTAGATATGGAGACTGTCCAGCAGCAACTTACTATGCCCATGGCGCTTGAAGCGATTGAAAAAATAGTAACCATTCAAAATGAAAACCCTAGCTGGGTTAAAACCCCCGAGCGTCTGATTATCCCTACGCATGAAAACAACAAACAAAACACAGCAGGAACACATTTGTCCATGCCCTTGGTGGTTTTTGATGGCGAGCACGAATATGCCGTGGTTAAATTGGTTACTATTTGTCCAGATAATCCTAAGCGTGATTTACCTACCACTGTGGCGACTATTACGGTTTCGGATACAGCCACTGGCGATACGTTGGCATTTATGGATGGTATCTATGTCACACAAGTGCGCACGGCGGCTTTATCAGGGGTCGCTACCAAATATATGGCAAAGCTTGATAGCAAAATTATCGCTGTAGTAGGCACGGGCGGCATGGCTTATGAGCAACTCAATGCCGTATTGACAGTATGTCTTCATATTGAAGAGGTCACCTTATGGAATCGAACCACTGATACAGCGCATAAGTTTAAAGAAAAGTTTACGCAAGATTATCCAGATTGGGACGTCAAGATAACAGTTTGTGAGTCCATGGAGACTGCCATAGAAGACGCTGATATTATAAATCTTGCGACACGGGCTGATACGGGATTGTTTGAAGTAGACCAAATCAAGGCCAATGTCCATATTAATGCCGTGGGCGCCTATCAGCCGAGTATGAAAGAGGTTAGCGATTCGATAATTGATAAAGCAGCTTACGTAGTCATTGATGACTTAGAAGGCGGTAAACGCGAAGCTGGTGATCTCATACAAGCGCATGATAATGAGGATTGTCAGTGGCAATGGCGTAAGCTAAGTGGACAGTTGAAGGATTTAGTCTCAGGCCGCTTAACAGTTGATAGTAAAGCGCAGGACAAGGGAATAACATTGTTCAAGTCAGTAGGCGCTGCATGCTTTGATGCTGCTGTAGCATTAAAAATAGCGCAAGCGGCTAAGCAGGATAATATTGGGGTAACAGCAGCGTTGTAATTTTAGTTTATCCAACTTGAGAATATGAATGAGTTAGATGTAGATATGACAAAACCGAATACCTCAGAGTCGAACAATTCAGAGTCAAACATGTCAGAGTCAAACATGTTAGACAAAAATCAGCATCGTCATACCGGCAATATCAATCAGTCCAAGTACGCACATATGCGCTGGATCTATTTGATATTAGGATGGGTGTTCTTTGTGTTAGGGGTAATTGGTGCGGTGCTACCAGTGATGCCAACGGCACCTTTTGTGCTGTTAGCAGCGGCGTGTTGGGCTCGCGGTTCGGAGCGGTTTTATTTATGGTTAATTAATCATGAGCATATGGGTAAGTACGTTAGGGATTGGGAAGAGCGCCGAGCCGTGCCAAAGCGAGGCAAATTGCTGGCAAGTGTCATGATGACCATATCAGGTACCATGCTTTTTTTCACAGTACCTGATGAGCAAATATGGGTTGCGTGGACGGTCGCTTTGATTTGTTTTAGCGTCGGTGTGTATCTCTGGCGCTTGCCTAATGCATAGCTTAAAAACGCAGGTTAGTTTTAATGCTTTTTACCTTTTTATTACCTACTTTACTTATTAGTTCTCTACTTTTACTTTTAATTTTTCTAGAGGCTGTTTTCTTTAGGTTGTTTTCTTTAGGTTGTTTTCTATAAGTTACCTTTTATAAGTTACCTTTTATAAGTTACTTTCTATAAGCTATTTAGGTGGCTTATCTAATTTCACCACCAGCACATCACAAGGCACGTTCGGCAAAATGCAGTCCGCCGTAGCGCCGTTAATCCAAGCTGAGATACCGTGGCGTTCGTGACGTCCGATAATGACTAGATCCACGTCATTTTTATGGCTGTAATTAATAATGCCTTCGCTATTGGAGATTGCGGTAGCAACTTGCTGAGACTCACAGTCTAGGCCATTACGCTGCATAAATACGCCAAGCTCTTGCCGCGCATCTTTACAACGCTCGTCGTCAATCTCATCATATAAGCTAGCTGCGGGAACCATCTCATAGCCAAAGCCTACGACCGTATCTTTGATGATGTGGAGTACCGAAAGCTTGGCGTTTTCTTGACGAGAATGAATATATTTTGCTTTTTGCGCAACTATATCAGCGTCTGACCTTAGATCGGTGACCAACAATATATGACGATAACTCATTAAAATACCTTTAAATGTTCAGTTGTTTGATAGGGTTAATGTGTAGGCTACATGACACACAAAGCAATCAGGTAAACCTTTACTTATACAGGCGACTTATAAATTATATAAGCGGCATAAATTTACTACAGCAAATAATCCTTAAGCAGATCGACTAAATGTTACCTTATCTCATATTAGCATAGTCTTATTTTAAAGATAATGCAGAGTTATAGATTATTTGAGTGTTCAACACACCCAAATCTTATTTTTATTTTAAAATAGTGCTTGCTTTATCATTGTAAGCCACCTATACTACGCTCCTGCTTAAGAGAAGCCCGCAGCAAATCATTACCTCGTAGTATTAGCATTAATCCTCCGTTTTAAGATTTACCGTAGTTGCTCAAAGCGTTACCCGACCAAATCGGTCATTATTTTTTAAAATAGGATGATTCATATGTCAGATACTATCAAAGGTACAGTAAAGTGGTTTAACGAAGCTAAAGGTTTTGGCTTTATCGCTCCAGAAACTGGTCCAGACGTTTTCGCTCATTACAGCGAAATCCAAAGCTCAGGTTTCAAAACCTTAGCGGAAGGCCAAGAAGTTGAGTTCACCGTAACTCAAGGCGCTAAAGGCCCACAAGCCCACGGTATCACTGCTGTTTAATCAGCAAAGACAGCTTAAAGTGATTGCAAATGATTGAATCACTTTAACTCAGTCAAAAAAAACGAGCCTAGGGCTCGTTTTTTTGTTTTTATATATGAATACTTGGTATAAATGCACACACATACCGACTAGGCTGTTATCATATAACGTTATCAAATCTTCACACTCACTCTATATCCCATCGTGTTTAGCAAAGTATCAGTATGCCCAAAGATCTAAAAACAGTCTTAAACCCAAAGACAATTGCACTTCGTAGTGTGGTTTTTCTATTGACGTTGGCTATTTTTGTGTTGGCGATCAAAGTGCTATACGGACTCACTCAATCTATAAAGTTTTCAGACGTATTGATGGCTATTGAACAGATTCCAACCATCAACATCATAGGTGCAGTCCTTGTGGTGGCTTTTGGCTATTTAATTCTAACTTTGTATGATGCGATTGCTTTTAAGCAAATGAAGATTGAATTGCCCTTTCGCAAGATCGCACTAACCTCGTTTACCGCTTATGCCATCGGCCATACCATAGGGTTAGCCATATTGTCAGCGACAGGTGTGCGCTATCGAATGTATAGGGTGAATAAAATCCGTCCTGAAAATATCGCAAATGTGGTGTGGTTGGTGTCTATGGCATTTACCTTTGGTATCACCACTTTAGTAGCGCTTTCTTTGGCCATCAATCCGCAAGCAACCGTTACCATGATGGCTCAGCTTGATCTACAGTTGGCTGAGGTTTCGGCAGGAATACCTAGTTTTTTACATAGTGTCGGTGTCATTCGTGGAATAGGACTGAGCTTACTGGCGCTGGTGATCGTGATTGTTGTTTGGTCTGGCTCAAACGGGCGGCATTTAGAATTCGGTAGATGGCGTTTTGATCTGCCGCCTGCCTCGATTTTGGTAAAACAAATTGTTATTTCAATTATAGATTTAGCCAGTGTTGCTTTTGTGCTGTATTTACTATTACCGCACGGGGTAGAGGGTGCAAGCTACTTTGCGGTATTTTCAGCGTTTGTTCAGTCAATGATCTTAGCTATCCTAAGTCACGTACCAGGCGGGCTTGGAGTATTTGAATTAACGATGATTGCCTCATTACCCCAAGTTGATAAAGTGTATATGGTGGCTGTATTATTGGTATTTCGGCTGCTGTACTATATCTTGCCGTTTTTATTGGCAGTGCTCTTTTTTATCATGCATGAAATCTGGTTACGCTGGTTTCGCACTGAGACTGACAGCAGCGAGCCTATCAAAGATATTAATCTTAAAAAGTAGCTACATAAGAATATAATTCGCAGTTTCTTCAAAGCTACTCTTTAAAGTCTAGATAATAGTAAAAATTATTGTTGCAATGTTTGCGTACTGTGATTGCCATCTTCAGTTTGAGCAATAGGAACAGCAGGACTAAACTGCTCTGAATCAGGCGACACGCCTTTTTGTGCATGTTCTTCTTTTAGTGATGCAGCCACTTCAGGCGGCATATAGTTTTCATCATGTTTGGCCAATACTTCACTGGCGACAAATACCTCACCTTGCATCTTACCGGTGGCAACGACACCAGAGTTTTCCGCGAATAGGTCAGGCAAAATACCTTGATAGCTGACAGGAACAGACTCGTTAAAGTCCGTAATGGCAAATTGCACTTTTAGATCATCATTAGGGTCACGTTGTACACTGTCTTTTACCACCATACCCCCTGCACGGATACGTTTGTCCTGAGGGGCTTCACCAGCTGCAATAGCAGTAGGGTCGAAGTAGTAATCAGTTTGCTGACCAATAGCATAAATGACTAAAACGACAGCGACAATAGCACCTGCTAACGTTGCGGCAACCCAAATTAGTTTTTTTCGACGGACAGCATTCATAGTCTTGCCTATATCTCTTTATCAAAATTTTATTAAAAGTGGTTAAGTCATGATGTGGCTATAAGGTCAAACACAACTGGCCAAACATTTAAATCACTCTGTGTTTACATAGCGCTTTGTTTAGGTAGAAGTTTGTTCAGTTAGTTATTTAATTAGATGGCTATATAATATATAGATTGAGCCATGTGATTGAATATCAATAGATTATAGTTAAAGAACTACTAAACGGTTACAGCGTTAACCTCGCTAAGCCTACATGAGTAGTACTTGAACTCGGTTGCCTTGTAACCATTTAGACTTCTTTGATTATAAATAATAACTACCGCGTCTTTTTAAAAAGCCGTCTATTCAAAAGGCGAATTAAACGTCTACCTAATTTCAATTTTTCAAAATTCAGTGTGTCCGAAATATCAGTGTCAAATCCTAGTATTCAAAATGTCGGTGTTTCAAAATTCCAGTATTACTGTGAGGTAGTGCTCAGTATATATTGTGATATTAATCGGCTGATCTTTTAGACTCGGATAGTCATCTGCGCCTAATCTATTTACGCTTAATGGCTTTTGAGCGCTGTTGTTGACGAGCATGTTGTGTTTTGAGTTCCTTTAGAAGACGGCGGCGCTGAGTTAAGCTAAATAAAATAAAACCAAGCACTGCAAATATGGTTACACCCCATGTGCTCCAAACGTAGACCCCATGTTCGCCCATGGCTAAAAACTCTTGAAAGCTGTAAAAATAGGGCTGCATGTTTTCACTCCTCTTTGCTGGTTGGCTAGGTTCTGAGTAGATAGTCTAATAATTTCGTTGTAGCGCCATTTAGATATCTAAGCTAACTTCATAAATTCATGACTAATTTTAACTGCTAATTGAAGCCGTTAGTTTGAGCGACAGTTTATAAAGCTACTAATCATAAAAACTGTAATTCATAACAGCTACTAGCTTGAGCTGCGAACATATTCTTTTACCCACGCTTTGTTTTGATCACGACGTAAAATAAGCGTGTTGGTTCGATAAATGGCCAATGCTGCAATTAAAAAGTATGTGCCCAGAATCATCAGCAATAGAGGCGCTAACATATCTATGGACATTTTTGGGGCTTCGGTAATGGTTAAGGTAGTGCCTTGATGTAGTGTATTCCACCAGTTAACCGAGTATTTAATAATAGGTAAGTTTACGGCACCGACTACCGATAATATGGCAGCAGCTTTACCTCTATTTGGAGTATGTTCAAACGCGGCAAATAATGCCATCACGCCTGCATATAAGAAAGCTAAAATTAGCATAGAGGTGAGCCGTGCGTCCCACACCCAAAAAGTCCCCCAAGTAGGTTTCGCCCATATTGAACCAGTAAGCAAACTTATAATACAAAGAATAAATCCAATAGGTGCAATAGCTTGAGCAACTAAGTTGGCGGTTTTTATTCGCCAAACCAAAAATACAACGCCCAGTACCGCTAAGGCAAAATAAATAGATAAGGCGATGCTAGCAGCAGGCACGTGGATAAATATAATTCGGTAGCTATTGCCTTGTAGGTAATCGGGCGGGGCAAATGCCAGTCCCCAGATACTACCAACAATAAGCATAATGGCCGCAATAATAGCCAACCATTTTACCCAAGGGGAAAATATCCGAAAAAACTCACGCGTGCCGACAGTGGTCAAAAACCCTTGCCATAGGCGGGAGAAAAATCCAGAATTTGAACTTGATTTAGCATTTGGCATAATGGAACGACCTTGTAAGCCACAATATTTGCAAAAACAGTGCTGGTTTACTTAAGCACTCAGATCAATAACTCAGATCAATAAGAAATTAGTTTATTTAGGTACAGTCAGCGATCTACTAAACAATTACGGTGTTAATCTTGCTATTCTGACAAACGTGGTATTTGCTCTCGGTTGCCTTGTAAACATTTAAGACTTCTTTGATTAAAGCATACCGCTATAGGGAATTAATAAGTGACTTTACGTTTCATTTAGCCAGCTATCTATAAGTTGGCTATATAAAATAATAAGACACGATTATTGAATAGCTGGTGTATAGGACTATGCTATTACTATTATAGCAAATATTTGACTTAATTTAGCCATGCCATTTTAAGGGTCATGGCAATCGCCCAAGGCATAATGAGCACCGACATAATACTACCAGCAGCCAGTAACGCTAAAATAGGAAGCCCGTTTAGACCCGTTGCATACAAATCAACAGCGCCTGTTGAAAATATAAGTACTGGCAGCTGCATTGGTAAGGCGATAAGCGGTACTAAAACCGCGCCGTTTTTAAGTGATAAGGTTAAGCTGCTGGCAATTGCAGATAGCATTAATAACATGGGGCTACCCACTAATATAGAGACCAATAAGGCACCGGCCTCACCCCATGTCAGCCCAAATAAGGGTACAGCAAGTAAGCTCAATAAAGCCACCAGTCCACTACTAAAGATCCAGTGAATCGTAAGACGAATAAGTACCCACAGAGGTATCGACGTTCGGGAGACCACAAGCTGTGCCAAGATGCCATTATCCATCGCGGGTTTAAATAACCCATCGACACCCATGACTAAAGATAATAGTGCTGCTATCCATACCGCAGGCACGCCCAGTCGCTGCAATAACTGTGGCTCACTACCTGCAGCTAATGGAAATAAAGTAATGATAACCAAAAATAAAACCAAAGGATATAGCCATTGCACTGCCCCTTGCTGCTTAACTTGCCATTCACGGCGCCACAGCTGACCCCCACTTATCCCCAAAGGGGCGGTAGCGATGAAGTCAGAACTAGGATTAGAAGTGTCTGTATTTGGAGTCATTAATTTATCCCTTCATCAGTGGACTGATAAAGATCTGATATCTCATCCTTAAGCGCTGCATCCTGCGAACAATCAGATAGATAACCATTTAAATAATCATTTAGATAATTAGGTAGATAATCGGATAAATTTAATGATTTATTAGCAACTGCAACGGGCTGGTGACTGGTCATTAATACCGCACCGCCATTATTTACGTACTGCTGTAGTCTTTGTTGCAGCCTGGCGACCATACCTACATCAAGCGCCGTAAATGGCTCGTCTAGTAACCATAAAGGAGTGTGTTCTGAATTCATTAAATACAGTCGAGCCAAAGTAACGCGCCGAGTTTGACCCGCTGAGAGCTGATTACTACCCATATGTTCAAAACCCGTCAAATCTACCCAGTCTAGTGCACGCTCGATATCTTCAGAAGATGGGTCAACCCCATATATATTTAATAAAAAAGTAAGGTTCTGCTCAACAGTCAAGCTAGGATGAATACCCAGCTGGTGGGAGACATATAAAGGGGCAATAGGAAGGGTGGGCTGCTCTAAATAAAACACCTCTCCCTCAAGAAGCGGCAATAAGCCTGCAAGCTGCATCAATAGGGTGGTTTTACCAGTACCATTTGCGCCGATTAGATGACAAATTTCACCAGACTGTAATATTAAATCAACCTCTTCACACAACGGAAAATCACCACGCTGAATGGTTACTTTGTTTAGTTCTAAGACAGTGAGATTGGATGCGGTTAGCTTAGAGGGTATTAATTCAGATGGTTTGAAGCTAGTAGTTAACATATTGGCTCTAATCTAAATATATCCATTATTTAAAATGGTATAAGGCGGTTATTAAGAGTCGGGCGGTTATAAACATATGATGACGTTATGGCATAGTATATCAAACCTTTATAGATTACGTTCGTATTCCATAGATATCGCCTATTTGAATTTAGCTAATGGCATCATTTCAAAAAAATAAAAGATAAATTTAAAGTATATAAGCTGTGAAGTATGGGTAAATAATCAAATTTTAAATCTAAACAATTATTATAGAGTAGCTTTTAAAAATGTAACAATTATAGTAAGAAAAATATTGACTATAAGCATTTATTACTCTTTAATCATGGTATGTAATCAAATTTATCTTTTTAAAATAACCCTCATAGAACCGTTTAATATTTAATTTTCAAACAGTTATCGAGATTATTATGTTATCAAAGTCTAATAATATAATTAAATAGATTTTGAATTTTAAGAGTATTACTAAATAAGCTCTATATTTTCGATGTATTTTTTGATGTAACACATAGCATAATTTTGGACCATTAAAGATCTTTTTAGGAGTGATTTAAATATGTTGAATATATTTATACATACTTATAATAGTTTTATCCTAAAGAATATAACTCATAGAACCAATAATATTATGCCCTTTCTTTTAGCCTCTCCTCAAATACGATTAGCCAGTGTGCGCATAGATGCTGATCGTTGTCTAATTAATACAACATTTAATCCTTTATTCGTATAGCACCCTAAACTCAAAAAAGAGTTTAGGGTTTTTTTTGCGTGGCATTCTATTGACTTAACTGGTTTTAATTAATAAGTCAAAGTCAATGTCATGATGCTGTACCAAATTATCAATACTTAAGAGAACCTTATGAACCATATCTATAAAGTAATATTTAATAAAGCCACTGGCACCTTTAACGCGGTTGCAGAATACGCAAAAGGACAAGGTAAAAAAAGTAATCGCTCAGTAGGCAAAAAAAATATCGGTAGTAGCGGTAGCACTGAAGGTAGCTCCGTATTAACTCTAAAAGCCATAGTGGCTGCTATGTTACTTGTTGGAAGTGGTCAGGTTATGGCTGCAGATTTAGTTGATGCTGACGGTGCTGGTACTCGTCTTTTAGGTGTCATCGTCAATGATAGTCTTACAGCTAGTGAAGATGATGACATTAACTTTGTTGGCAGTAATGGGGTGGCTGTTAACTATGAAAATAGAACCTTTAATTTTTCGGTAGATCCAACTACTCTACCAAGTCCAGATACCTATTTTCATGTCAATGATGGCACTAATGATGGTACTGGTAATGCAACAACAAATGAGGGCAAGGTAGATGAAGCGGCTGGCGCTACTGGAGATGATGCCTTAGCGGCAGGTGTAAATGCCCAAGCCACTGGTGATAATAGTATCGCAATTGGGAAGAACGCTAAAGTTTCATTAACTACGAATGGAGTAAGTCAAGCCCCAAATTCAGTGGTTATTGGTACAAACGCTATAACAAACGATTATCAAAATATTGTTATCGGTGGTCAAGCTAAGGCTATCAGTGCGGATAATGTACCACTTAATAAAAGGGTGTATGAAACTATTGCAATTGGCAGAAGAGCACAGTCTCTAGGTCATGGTAGTGTTGTCATTGGTAGGGATGCAATTGCTCAGAGTTCGGCTAGCCTAGCTATTGGTAATCAAACGCATACCAGTGGTTCTAGTCCTGAACAGGTTGCCATCGGTTCTGAAATTTATGTTAATGGTCAGCAAAGTATCGGCATTGGTAATGATATGATTGTCAATGGTGATTTTGCCATTGCCATCGGTACTCAACGCAACAAAAATCGTATAGATAGAGAAGTTAGTTCTGATGGTGATTTTTCGGTATCTATCGGGGGTGGAGAAAATGCATCTAGACAAGTTGCAGAGTCTGATGGTGACTCGTCTATTGCCATTGGTAGTAATTCTAAAACCGCAAAAGGGTCAACCAATTCTATCGCTTTAGGTTATGACGCTAATGTTGAAGCTGCTGGGATAAATTCAACTGCACTAGGCACTGGTACTACTGCAAGCGTTAAAGATAGCGTTGCGCTAGGCTCAAAGGCTGTAGCCAATAGAGATGTGCCTACTGTGAGCGGATATGATGCCATTACGGGTACTAATTCTACAGAGACCTCATCAACATGGCGAGCAACCACGAGTGCTGTGTCAGTAGGTGATGGAACAACAGTCACTCGACAAATCACTAGCGTTGCAGCAGGATCTAAAAATACCGATGCGGTTAACGTCGCTCAACTTAAATCTGCCCAAACTCATTTTTATAGCGTAAACAGTAGCAGTAATAAAGATAATTATAATAATGATGGTGCAACGGGTGATGATGCTATAGCAGCGGGCGCAGATGCGCAAGCTTCAGGCAATGATTCAGTCGCAATGGGTTTTAAATCCAGTTCTAGTGGTGCTAAAAGTGTCGCTATAGGTGAAAGCGCCAATTCTATTGGAGATAATTCAACAGCTATCGGTACCGATACTGTTGCAAGTACAAAATATGCAACAGCAATAGGCCGTTCTGCAAATGCAAGAGGCTCAGGCTCTACTGCTATAGGTGGTGGTACAGGTGAAGGTGCTTCCAGTAAGGCTGCTGTAGCTGATGGTACAACGTCAGTTGCTATTGGTGGCGGACGCAATACAGCTAATCCAGGTGCCAGAGCCTTAGGTAGTAGTGCAGTAGCAATTGGTAACTCATCACTAGCAGACGGGTCAAGTAGTACGGCTATAGGTAAGTCTGCTCAAGCCACTATAGCAGATGGCGTGGCGCTTGGGTCAAAGTCTGTTGCTGATAGAGTTGTGCCTACTGAGAGTGGTTATGATTCGCTTACAGGTACGGCGTCATTAGATGAGACTTCGACATGGAGAGCCACGACTGCTGCGGTATCTGTAGGTGATACGTCTGATTCTGATGAAGCCAATTGGGTAACCCGCCAAATTACAGGAGTTGCAGCAGGGTCTAAAGATACCGATGCGGTTAATGTCGCGCAGCTAAAAGCGGTAGATAAAGATACCTATTTTCATGTTAATGATGGTACAAATGATGGTACTGGTGATGCATCAACAAATGAGGGTAAGGTAAATGAAGCGGCTGGCGCTACAGGAAGTAGTTCATTGGCGGCAGGCATTAATGCAACTGCTCTAGGAAATGATAGTATCGCTGTAGGCACAAACACCTCTGTACAGAATAACGATTCTATTGTTGTCGGTAATAATGCTTCCTCTAACTTAGATTATATCTCGAACGGTGTTACGAACTCCCAAACTGGTGATATAGTTATTGGTGCAGATTCTGCAAGTTCTGTAACATATCTTTGGGATGCTCCCTCAGGTGCTGATAATCTAAACAGTCCTAATGTTGTTATAGGTAATTCGGCAACTACTAATAGTCCTGGTGGTGGCGCAGTAGTCATAGGGGACGAAGCGAAAAACGAGACATTTTCCGGTATCGCTATCGGTAACAATGCGAAAGTATCTGGCGAAGATGGACCCAATACTTTCAACGGCACTGGTGTCCAAGGTGGGGGGATTGCAATTGGTGCATATGCGGAGTCTTATTATACGGGTGAAACAAAACCGGATGGCTCAAATGCGACGCCAGTTGCAATTGGTGCGCAAGCTAGAGCAACAGCTGATGGTGCTGTCGCTTTTGGTGAAGGTTCTTCATCTACTGAAACGAGAGCGGTTGCTTTAGGGTCAAAAGCTGATGCGTCTGTGTACTATGGTGTTGCTTTAGGTGGGCAATCTGTTGCTAATAGAGAAGTTTTAGCTTCTGGTGCAGCGACTTCCAATACTGCTACTGCAGCAAGTGATACGGTTTATGCACTTGATGAAGCCACGCAAACCGATAAAGATGCGATATCTGCAACTGTTAAGGGTGCTTATGGTGCAGTATCAGTAGGTAATTCTGATAACTCACGTCAAATTACTAATTTGGCTGCAGGTTCAGAAGACAGCGATGCAGTCAACGTATCACAACTTAAGTCAGTAGCAAATTTAGCTAATTCACCGTTAACATTTACTGGCAACACCAATGCTGATACAGACGCTAATGGTTCGCAACAAAAGCTTGGCAGCACTTTTAATATTATAGGGTCCAATTCAGCTATTGCTTTGGCTAAAGATACCTCAAATACTGCAACTGAAGGTAATTATTCTGCTAAGAACGTGCAAACGGTTGTTACCGATGGTCAGGTACAAGTACAATTGGCAGATAATCCTGTCTTCACTACCGTCACGGCAACAGACAGTGTGACCATAGGGGACACTGCAGGCGACAACACCGTATTGACCAGCACCGCAGACGGTCTAGATGTTGGCGGCGATAAAATTACCAATGTCGCTGCAGGTGAAGTCAGTTCCTCTTCTACAGATGCCGTTAATGGTAGTCAGTTAAATGAACTGGCGAATACACCGCTAACATTCTCTGGTGACAGTGGCGCTGATTTTGGTCGACAACTTGGGGAAACTGTTAATGTTGAAGGTGGTATCACCGACCCAAATTTATTAACTGATGATAATATTGGTGTTGTATCTGACGAAACAACAAAGACACTAGAGATTAAACTCGCTAAAAGTTTAACAGGTTTATCGAATGCTACATTTGTAGATGCTACTGGAAATGAGACTCAAATTACTGGAGATGGTATTGCAATAACGCCGCAAGATACAAGTAAAGACAGGGTTAGATTGAATACTGACGGACTGGATAATGGTAACAATACCATTGTTAATGTTGCCGAAGGTGTGGCTGATACTGATGCCGTAAATGTTAGTCAGTTAGAAAGTGCTGTTACAGGTCTTAGCGAAGAAGTTGTTTCAAGTAATAAGTCTATTAATGTTGATGATAGTGGTACGACGGCAGATGGTGCGACTATCTTTGATGTGTCCGTTAACACGGATAATGATACATTAGTCACTGACCCTAATACTGGTGTTATCAGTGTGAATACTGGTGACGTTACTCAAAATACCAGTACAGGTTTAGCAGAAACACTTAATGCAGAAGCGATAGCCACTACTGGTGATTTGGTAGATGCCGTAAACAATTCTGGCTTTAATGCAATTGCTGGCAGTACAGGCACTGGTAGCACTACAGGGGTTGTGGCTTCAGAAAACATAAAGAACCAAGACACAGTGACGTTGCAAGCTGGCGACAATATGGTGCTCGATCAAAATGGTTCAGTATTTACTTATTCAGTGAGCGATACGCCTGTCTTTGAAACAGTCACTGCAACAGACTCTGTGATTATTGGAGATACTGCAGGTGATAGTACAGAACTATCTTCCACAGCAGATGGTCTTGATGTTGGCGGTGATAAAATCACTAAGGTTGCTGCGGGTACTAACCCGTATGATGCGGTCAATGTCAGTCAATTGACCGAGACCAACACCAATGTAGCCAAAGGCTTTAACGTTGGCGATGGTGATACCGACAACAACTACCAGCTTGGTGATACCGTTAATTTCACCGAAGCTGATGGCAATGTCATCACCACAACCACCGCTGACGGGGTTGAGTTTAGCCTAGCTAACAGCATAAACGTCGGCACAGTCAATCCAGTCACTATCAATGGCGATGATGGTACAGTAGGTGGACTCACCAACACCACCTATGACCCAGC
>NZ_JBXYJG010000025.1:0-22927 GCF_057396255.1 Psychrobacter sp. CX21
TGTAAATACCCCATCTTTAACACAACATCATCGTAGAATCGTTAAGCCACCTGTCTGTACTGGGCAGGTGTCATATCATCAAGTGAATCATGGGGTCTTTGGGTGTTATAAACCTCAATCCAATCTTCAGTCAGTTGATTGACCTCGTTTAAATTGTTGAAAAGGTAACAATCTAAAACCTCATTGCGATAACTGCGATTAAACCGTTCAATATAAGCATTCTGATAAGGACAACCAGGTTCGATATAGTCAATGTAAATACCGTGAGCCGATGCCCAATCAGTGAATACGTGTGAGGTAAACTCACTACCATTATCCACACGAATTTGCTTAGGGTAACCATGCCACTCGGCTAGCTGATCAAGGTAGCGAATCACTCGAAGTGAGGGGATGCTGGTACCAATATCAATGCCTAATACTTCACGGTTATAATCATCAATCACATTAAAGGTTCGAAAGCGAATATTGTTATGTAGCTTATTGCTCATAAAGTCCATAGACCAAGTATGCCCTAATGCACTTGGCACACTTAGCGGCTGAGGATTGCGTGCTGGCAGTCGCCTTTTAGTCTTACGGCGTAGGTTTAAGTTTAACGCTTTGTAAACACGATGTACGCGCTTGTGATTCCATGAATAGCCAAGTGCTCGCATACGCTTAAAGCACTTTGGAAAACCCCAGCGATTATGCTTGTCAGTAAGCTCATTTAAGACATCAATAATCTCACTGTCATCAGATAGTTTAGGCTTGTAGTAATAAGCAGTTCGACTCATGCAGACCACCTGACAGCTAACCACAATACTAACACCATACTGCGCCTGCAGTTCTTGTGCCCAGACTTTACGTTCATGGACAGGCGCTATAGCTTTTTTATGATTTCTTCCTGCATTTGTGATTTGAGGCTTAAATCAGCATACATCTGTTTAAGCCTACGGTTTTCTTCTTCTAGTTCTTTTAGTCGCTTGACGTCAGAGGCTTCCATACCTCCGTATTTAGACTTCCACTTGTAGTAGGTTGAACTAGCAATACCGTATTTACGGCACAGCTCTTTGGCAGGTATTCCAGCTTCTGCTTCTTTTAAGATTGATACTATTTGGGTTTCAGTCATTCGTTTGCTCATGTTAAAACTCCTTATGGGTATTTTATAAGAAATTCTACGTTTGAGCTGTGTTATTTTAGGGGATAGTTACAGATGGGCTATAAAACTTAAAATCAAACAAGTGTAAAAGTCATCAACTGACATAGTATCTACTATATCATTATTAGAATAATTAAATTTAGACTCCAAGTAGTCTTTCATTACGAAGATTATATTTTTATCAAACGGCTGATCTATACATTCATCTAAAAAATTTGCATGCTCATATAGCTCTGTAAAACTATCTGAACCCAATGACTTTAATAACATTTTATAAGGATCTTTAGATATTTCACCTTCAAGTAAATCAAAATCAGTAAAACTAAAATGTCTAGTATTTCGAGTTTTAAATAAATTATTAAAAGTATCAGCTAATTTTATTTTTTGCTTAATGGGTTTTTTATATAGTTGTTTAAAACCTTTTGCAATACTCTTTGAATCAGTAGATGCGTGCAGCAATAGAGCAGTAGGTAGCATATTAATTGCGAACCTTGCTTTTTCAGATTCATTATCTAGTAAGTTTATATTTTTTTCAGTCATGTTTTATTCTTATAAAGTAATAAGGAAATGTATATAAATGTTAGAGTGAATTATAATTTTCCATAATTAACAGATTCATTCACTGCCTCGTGCAATATCTGCTTATAAGCAAAACTTAGCAAACGTAGGCTGGGCTTTTAGCCCAGCAAATCACTATACACTCAGACTTAATCATCATCTTTATCTAAGATGTACGTCACACTATCGCATCCCAATCAGCAGTATAATCACCATTATTAGAAAATAAAGAATAGTTGAACGCTCCAAATTATTAATCTTAAAATACGTTTAACAAGGAATAAATATAATTATTTAAAAGGTGCGCGGTGCGCTGCCAACGGGAACTAATAAGTTATGAAAATTCTTCTAGACTTAGATGGTGTAATGGTGACAACACCTATATGGCGTTCTGTTCAACAACTTAATGATGGCTTTATGGCATTTAATGAAACCTGCGTTAATAATTTAGCTACTATTCTACAGATAACGCAGGCAGAAATCGTACTCACCACCACATACCGTATTCATTATGATAATAACCAATGGATTCAAATATTCGCAAAACGAGGTATAGTGACAAGTCATATTAGCAAAGTTAAAACAGCATCGAAGTTTGATGAGCTTGGCGTCAGGTGTGATGAGGTTATGGCTTGGGTTAGTCAGTATCCAAAAGAGAATTTTGTAATTATAGATGATGATAAAAGTTTACGTAATTTGCCGGTAAGTATAAAAGCAAAATGGGTAGAAACTCGTTTTCATGAAGGACTAACAATGGAAGGTGCTAAAAAAGCGTTAGCTATTTTGTTAGGCGAAAATCAAATAGATGATAAAAACCGCTCATAGGCGTGGATTTAAAACCAGTCGATGAACTCAATCCACATCCACCAAATCATCTTCTGACTTCCTTTAAGTAAAATCTAAACTAATATCAATGCCCAAGTTTACATTTATATTGACGAGAGCATCTAAGCTGAATTTGCTAATTTTTCCTTTCAATAAATCATTTAGCCGAGGTTGAGTAATGCCACAACGTTCAGCAATCTCACTTTGAGCAATTGATATAGGGTGCATATGCTCAATCAAATCAGTAATATGGTGCATTATTTCAGCACGCATTTTTAAGTTAGCACTTTGAACGGGCGTATCACTTATGGCATCGAATACAGACGTGTATCTAGTCATCGTGTGCTCCTTTATAGATATATAACACTACGCAAGCTTCTTATACTGATTTAATCAAACCTGAACCTAATTAATACATTCATAACTCGCTTAATGCAAAATTTGCTGATAGGCCGGCAGGGTGTGTTTAACTCAGCAATTATATACAATAATTCAAATGGTGCGCTTAGCAAACCCTAAGGGAACACACGATGATTTTTCGGATAATGCGTTGTCCTTAACTATACTGCACCTAAATTTGAAAGATATAAAACGGTTGGTATAAGCATTATAAAGCTGATAGCTATCAAAGCCATTTGTAGATAAAAGACGATTCGAACAAATTTATCTAATTTATGTCGCTTATAAAATATTACTTTAACGATTATGATGGCAACCGTCAAAACAAACGCTATCATAAAGTTGAGATTTGCAGCTTCCAAATTTGCAAAAGTGCCTACAATCATGAGGACGATAGCAGACATAAATAATTTAAACTCTCTTTTTTGATACATTAATACCAATTCTAAAATAGCTAGAATAAGAAGTACCAAAGACAGTACAAGTGCTAGTAAAGTTAGGTTAATATTCATATTTGATCTCTAAAGTTCATTTTATTCCCAGAATTCACATCCTCCTGACTCGCTTCATACAATATCTGCTGATAAGCATCGCGTAGCTCATCCTTTTGCGACTCGGCGATATCATGCACCGTCATACAGCGCTCAAACACTTCAATTACATTTAAATCTTTTAACGTCTCGGTACTATCTTGAGCTTCTAAAGTTTTATTATAATTATTCAAATTGGGAGTTTTAAGTGCTACTAGTAGAGTATCTTCAATCAAATCGTTTACTACTTCTTTAAAATTACTAACAATGTCTTTACCGTCGTAAATAACCTCTAACCAAACAACCTCATCTTTCGGGAGCGCATTTATGGACTGCTGAATATGCTCCATATTGCCTTTTATTTGCATTAACTTTTGAAAGGTAGGGATGGGGACAGATATAATCTGCATTTGCTTATCTTGATCGTGATAAATAGAAGTAGGATTAGCGGTATCTTTATCTAAGCTATCTATAACAGTCGGGAACTCTTCAGAAGCTTTATTTTTATTGTATTCCTCTCTATCTCCCTCGTTAAGCGACTCATCAATATTAGCAAACAAATCATCCATAAATAGATTGGCTTGAGTTTCGGGTATAGGCTTAGTTGGTTTATTTGACGAACTTTCAAAAATGGGTGTTTTGGAGGGAGTCGTTACCAAGGTATCATCTACTATAGACGGAAACGCATGAGCGGCATCTGACGGCATATTTATAAAGTCGCCAAACCGAATCAACAAAACTTGTTTTTGCTGGCGAGCCTCTCCAAAGCCCATCGCAATAGGTGAGCCACTATAACGAATGTGCTCACGACCACCGATGCGTTGTGGTACATGCAAATGACCCAGCGCCACATAATCAAAACAGTCTGCAAACATATCAGCCGATATTTTACCCAATGAGCCAACGTATAAATTGCGAACGCCGTCATCATCTGTAGTACGTCCACCAGAGGCAAACAAATGACCAGTAGCAATAATCGGAATATGGCGTTGGTACTGCTCAATTAGCTTACCTTGCCGAGCTTTGGCAATTTCTGCGACACCATCATAATGGGCTTTAATACCTTCAATGACTTTACTGTCTTTATCACTATCAGATTCACCAGCTCGGCTACTGCGCACATCACGGTCACGCAAATAAGGCACTGCGGTAATGATGCAAGACGGAGTGCCTTGGTTATCGGTGAGCGTAATCACTTCATCTTTTAAATCCTCACAAGCTGTACCGACCACATGCACATTTAAAGACTTTAATAGATTACTGGGTGCATCAAGAAAGGTAGGGGAGTCGTGATTGCCTGCAACAATCACGATATGCTGACAATTAGAAAAGGCAACCCGCCCCAAAAATTCATAATACAATGCCTGCGCTCTATTGCTTGGGGTCATGGTGTCAAAAATATCGCCCGCTACAATTAAGACATCGACTGCATACTGGCGGATACTGTTTTCAAGCCATTCCAAAAAGGCGTCAAATTCATCATAGCGCATTTGCCCATATAGACGGCGCCCAAGATGCCAGTCGGAGGTATGCAGTATGGTTAAGGATTTACGAGATTGGGGTACGGTTGACGGTGTGTGACGGTTTGACATAAGGTAAGATTCAACACAAATTTAGATAAATATCATACCATAAATAGGTTTTAGCTTACTGATAAGTGACTGTTTTATATTAGTCTCAAAGGACAGTTTATAATTAGGGATTCGTGTATGATGATCATAAAATTTATGCAGATAATTCAAATATAGACTAGGATATCAAAGAAGGTTAATACGTGTTAAAACAAGCAAATCAGTATGTACAGTGGCAAGAAGATGGGGTTGAAAATCAAGCCAGATGGTTATCTCAAAGTGGACATGCGCCCCCTAAACGTATGGTTATCGCCAATGATAAAACCAGTGCTGATGACGCGTACCGTTTGGCGAATGCTGGCACATCCATGCTATGGCGCGGGGATTACCATAATGCTCGTCAATTACTTCAAGCCCTAAATAGACGTATAGATAAAGCTGAACAACGAAAACTAAGCAAAGCAAAAGCAAAACAAAAAATTAAACCGAATAATGACTCTGAGCAGCAACAAGTCTTAGCAAACTTATTCCATCAAAATCGACTGGCGCAATCGCAGCGTGCACGCTTGCTAAGTCGGTTGCTATTGAAGTTTGAACCTGACTTTGAGCTTAATCTTCGCCGTGCGCCTGAAGTTAGGGCTGCCTGTATTGAGGCTTTTGGTCAAATAGACGAACCCGTTGTTATGTCATTTCGGGATTTACAGGGGGCAGTGAGTGCGGCGCAGTGGCGTGAAAAAGGTGTACCTATACACGCATTAGGGGTATCCATTCACCCTCATTATGCCGTGTTTGCGCCGACACGTCAGGAATACGTTCAGTTGTTACTTGATGCGCCACTTCCTGATAAGCAAAAAGTGGCTTATGACATAGGAACGGGGACAGGGCTACTGACTATAGTGCTCGCTAAACGCGGCTTTAAGCAGATTGTAGCGACCGATTTAAACCCGCGGGCGCTTGATTGTGCTCAAGATAATCTCAGCCGCCAGTCGCTCTCAAACGTGACGTTACAGCAGACAGATTTGTTTCCAGAGGATGCTCCAAAAGCAGATCTTATTGTCTGCAATCCCCCTTGGTTACCAGCTAAACCCAGCTCGCCATTAGAATATGCCGTTTATGATCTCAATAGTACCATGCTACGCGGGTTTTTGATGGGGGCAAAGCAGTGTTTGGCGGAAAATGGCGAGGTTTGGCTCATTTTGTCAGATTTGGCAGAGCATTTAAAGTTGCGTACCCGTGAAGAACTATTAGGTTGGTTTGAAGAGGCTGGATTGACCGTAAAATATCGTCTAGATACGGAGCCTACGCATAGTAAAAGTCAAGACAAGAGTGATCCTTTATATGTTGCTCGTAGTTCTGAGGTTACGTCACTTTGGTGTTTGTATTAAAGTTAGGAGTTTTAGTTGTCTTACATACACTAGAAGACTGAACTAAACCCATTGGCTTTTCTTATTTTATACATCGTTTATCCATTTAAGGCGGGTATTGTTTAGTCAATACCAAAATTATTATCACTTTCTTATGATTAATTGCCTCAATGGAAAATTACTATGACATCAGAACTTCAGCCTCAACCTCAACAAAATTTAAGTTCAAATAAACAAAACCTTGAAGAATGCTCTGATTCATCACTATCCTCGATTGACTCGCAGATCGGTTATTTTGAGATCACTGAATATCCTACGTCTAAAATCATAACCTGTTTTATCCTTTTTGGCGGTGTTTTAGGCGGCTTAATAATATGGCTGCCATTAGGAATATCCAATTCGTATTATATGTTAGATATTTTGATAACGGCTTTACTAGGTGGGGCAGTCTGCGGCATCGTCCCTTCACTTATAGTGGCGCTAAAGTTAGTTTATGATGAAAAGAAGTTACGACAAGCTTCTGATTGGGGGTATCTATTTTTCTTAGGCGCTCTAGTGAGTTTTCTATACGCTATTATAATAATCTTTGGGATAGCCATTGTTTCAAAAGGCGATATATTTAGAGGGATGAATGGATTTAATGAAGTTTTGTTAACTATAACGTTATCAGTTACCGCAGTTGGTGGTCTTAGTAGTCTTATATTAGGTAGTATTGTTTTACCTAAACATTAATCTATTTAATAATATATAGCCTAATTAATTTAAGATTTTATATATCATGTAAATCAAAAAAACAGCCCTTGTATATCATAGAAATAAAAAAACAGCCCTTGTATATTATACGAAGGCTATTTAATTACTAAAATCTATTAATCGAACGATAATTTAATGGCGCTAAACCATATTCAGTGCATGCGCCTGTTGGTCGGTATCCACAATGTTTGCTCCAAACCAGGCTAGCTCATCATGCAGCTGAGCCACTTTACCAACTATCAATAAGGCAGGGGTAGGTAATGGGTTGGCTTCATGTTTAGCAACGATATCTTGTAAGGTACCAGTCATAATTTGTTGATTCGGTAAACTGGCTTGAGAGATGATTGCAATCGGCGTATCGGCGTATCGTCCTGCATCGATAAGTCCTTTGGTCAATCGCTCTATGGAATGTAGACCCATATAAAATATGATCGTTTCGGTGGGATTGGTTAATGCGGCAAAGCCAGTATTGGGCTCGCCAGATTTTAAGAAACCGGTGACAAACCTTACCGACTGTGCCAGATCTCTATGGGTAAGCGGAATACCGGCATAGCAAGAGGCGGCACCAGCAGCGGTAATACCAGGTACGACTTGATAGGGAATATTTGCCGCTCGTAGCGCTTGTATTTCTTCACCACCACGCCCAAATACGAAAGGATCTCCGCCCTTAAGACGTACGACGCGTTTGCCTTGTTTGGCACTATCAATCAATAGTTGATTAATATTGTCTTGAGCAACCGCGTGATTGCTGCGTTTTTTTCCGACAAACACTTTGTCAGCATCACGGCGGCACAGATCCAGCACAGCGTCAGAGACTAATGCGTCATGATAGACAATGTCAGCTTGCTGCATTAATCTTAAAGCTTTAAAAGTTAGAAGTTCTGGGTCACCTGGACCCGCACCGACAATATAAACTTCACCTACGTTTTGA
This sequence comes from Psychrobacter sp. CX21, assembly GCF_057396255.1. Lineage (NCBI taxonomy): Bacteria > Pseudomonadati > Pseudomonadota > Gammaproteobacteria > Moraxellales > Moraxellaceae > Psychrobacter > Psychrobacter sp. CX21. The sequence continues at coordinate 8,067 of NZ_JBXYJG010000025.1, forward strand.
GGACTATCTGAAACAGCGCTTTTATTAGAGCCTAAATCGTTAAGACTATTATGAGTTGCTTCTAAATCTGCTTTAAGGGCTCGCTCAGCCTCAGCCTCACGACCAGCAAACATAAGCTCACTCACTTTACCTTCAAAGGCCTTTTCCCAAAACTGGCGACGACCAGTAAGCGTTGGTATTTTTGATTTCACCTCATCGCGCATATCACCGGCAAGCTTGGCCAATTTGCCATAACCTTGCGGGATTAAGGTTTCTAATCGAGCACGGGTTAGGCGGGCAAGTACTGGAGCTTTACCATTTGAAGAGATGCCGATAACAATGGGATTGCGATCTACAATGGCTGGAAAAATAAAGTCGCATAAGGGCGGGGTATCGACCACGTTCACAGGAATATTTAATGCCTTACAATCGGCATGAATTTGATTATTGAGTGCTTCATCATCAGTACCAGCGATTACGATACGTTTGCCCACTAAATACTTTTTATCATATTGCTCAGTAATAAGCGTATGCTTACTATCGGACAGTAAGTGGTGAATCTCATCACTTATATGCGGCGCTAGAATAGTAATATAAGCGCCAGCTCTAGACAACAAATCTGCTTTACGCTGTGCTACTTCGCCGCCACCTACGATTAAGACAGGTTGATTGGTTAATTTAAAAAATAGAGGAAAGGTGTTCATATATCTATAACTTACTTTTAAAATAAGCTGATATTATGTCGTATTTTTGCTTGACTATCATTAAAGACTTGGCGATTACTAAATTCTTATTATTCATAAGCTATACGTATATGATGGTATAAAGGACTATGTGCAGTTATATTGAAAAAAGAAGTTTATTCGCAAGTACTTTATACGATTTGATTAAAATCTGTTATCAAGCGGATAATAAGTTAAATATAGTTATCAATAATGTATAAGGTTGTTTATATTAAATTGAGTTCACCATCAGGCGTTTTTGCGGTAATAGATACTTCTTCATCTAATGAGTGTACATACTTCTGCAAAGTGGACAGCTTAATATCTTTAACGCTTTCAACTTTAAAAAAACTAGCTTCAGATAATCCCATTTTTTACAGCGAGTTCTGATTGCTTCAACTGATAGCTATGGCGCAATTTAGATCATGCAACACAAAGTGGTAGGAGTACATAATAGTTATTCATAAGCTACCATTTAATAATACGGCTCTATATTTTAAACTATTATAGGTCGCACTTAATTAGGATAACAATAACCCCTAGTTCTATAGCTTAGTTAAAGCGTTAAACTAGGGGCATAAACTACTAGGTTTTTGATTTAATTAAAGCTGAGAGCTAATTTAGGCTGAAATTTAAAGCTGAGTATGCAGCCCACACTCACGGTTTTCTTCAACCTTAGTAGGATCGAAATAACGCTGCTCATCTGGTAGGTTATGTTTGGCGATATACGCTAATTGATCTTGCTTTGACCAGTGGAAAATAGGCGCAATTTTTAAAATACCTGTGGCGCTTCTGCTTAATATGTCTAGGGATTTACGAAATTCGGTTTGATCGCTACGGATTCCTGTAATCCACGCATCAGGATTGAACTCATTGAGCGCTTTTTGGAAAGGGTCTATCTTAACCAATTGGGTAAACGCATCATGATTAGCATCGCTAGGCATTGGAATGCCTTCGCGGCGGAACTTAGCTAAAGCCTCGTTATTATCAGGATGCCGCACTATCAGATTGAGATTTAAAAGGTCCGTAATTTTGTTAGCATACTCAAGGGTAGGATCAACGTTGTACCCCGTATCTACCCAAAGCACAGGGATGTTTGGCATCACCTGAGTGACCAGATGTAGAATGGCTGCCGTATGGGGTCTAAAGTTAGTGGTTAAGATCGGATTTTGCGCATGCTCAGCAGCCCATTCTATGATTTGAATAGGACTTTTATTTTGAAGTTTTGAATTGTACGCTTCGGTATCTAAGCGCTGCATTAAGGTGGGCTGCTGCATAGTATTCTCTTATTGTGGATGAGCTAGAGTGCTACTAACTTCATTACGAATGGACTTAACTAATAGGCCTAATATGTTAGGTTCATAATAAAGATAAATAAAGCTCTTATAACTATTCTATTTAAGAGCTCTTTGAGGTTAACAGCGTAGCTAACTAGTGTGACTCATTAAAACCGTTCAAAGCTGACTTAAGACTAATGGCGAATTAAAATACGCCTATCTAACGAAACATAGGTAACGCATCAGCATCACTGCCATCGTATGAGGAAGGTAGTGCCTTAAAAGCGGTTGATATATCATCAGTTACTAACTCTTCAGCCAACATAAAACTATCGACACCCGCACGTTTTAAATAAGCGATTTGATCGCGTCCAAAGTCACCAGAGATGCGTATCTCTCCGTTATACCCAAGCTGACGTAAATGACGTGCTTGGCTAAAACTTCGACCATCAGCGAAACTGGGCTGATACAATACAATCAAATCAAGATTATGTAATATCGTATTATTCACATCACTTTGAGCAGTGATTAACAAATCAATATCTTCCATGTCCATACTGGTATCTAACCATAGCCCAGTACGGCTCGTACGATTGGCAATGAGTGTCAACAGCTCAGCAAGCAGCCCTTTAGGATTGATCACATCCGTTACGGGGAGTATCACATCCAAGCGCTCTTCTTTATTAATAAGCTCACTCAAATCAATACTTCTGATGAATACAGGATCAGGAAGCTCTTTGGTATCCAATGCATACCAAGTGTCGTTTGCAGTAATATTAACGGCTTCATCATTTAAAATATGGAAACTACCCATATACGGCCTCCTTGAATGGCTTAATGCCGACACGATGAACGAAGTCTGCAAATGGCTCGGCATTATCACCCTCAACTTGGCGCTGATTGGTATATACATCCAATACTTTTTCTAAAGTTGATGCCACCTCATCGGTTGCGACCGAACGCCCTAATATGGTACCGATTCGAGCATCGGACTTGGAGCTGCCGCCCAAGCTGATTTGATACCAATGCTCGCCTTTTTTATCGACACCTAGGATACCAATATCGCCTACGTGATGATGCGCACAGGCATTCATACAGCCAGACATATTGAGCTGAATATCACCAAGATCATATAGGTAATCTAAATCATCAAAATGCTTCTCTATTTGCTCTGCAATGTTATAAGTCGTGGCATTTGCTAAAGCACATAAGTCAAAACCAGGGCAGACGATCATATCGGTTAAGGTTCCGATATTGGGACGTGCTAAATCTATTTGGTTTAACGCTTCCCATAGTTCAAATAGGTCGGTTTGCTTAACATCGGCGAATACCAAATTCTGCTGATAGGTGGCTCTCATTTCCCCAAAGCTGTATTGATCCGCTAAGTCCGCGAGTCTATCTAACTGCTCATGAGTCACATCACCGGCAGGTACATATTTGCCATCTACCAAGCCAGCTTTAAGTGACATAATGACAGCACTGTAGCCCGCGACCTTATGCGCCACTGTATTGCGAGCATACCAATCTGCAAATGCTTTATTACTTTTTAATTGCTGGCTCAGCTTAGTTTTGCTGGCGAGCTCATCAATCTTCTCATAGTCAAATGAGGAGAAATGACTTTTTGCTGTGGCAAAGTTGTCATCTGTTAACGTAAGTGGCCCATCTTTAGTAAAGGTATTCCATTCAGCATCAACCAGCTTCGTAAATTCACGTGTGCCCATACTTTCGACCAATATTTTTATACGCGCTTTGTACTTGTTATCACGGCGACCATAAAAATTATAGATACGCAAGATTGCATCTAAGTAGCTTAACAAATGCTGACGCGGTAAAAACTTATTAATCGTTTTACCAATCACAGGTGTACGGCCCAGACCACCTCCAACAATCACTTCAAACCCAATCTCGCCCTCTTCATTTTTTAAAATATGCAGCCCAATATCATGCACTTGAGTAGCAGCACGGTCTTCGGGTGCTCCAATAACGGCGATCTTAAATTTACGCGGTAAGAACGCAAACTCAGGGTGAAACGTTGACCACTGACGAATGATTTCACAATAAGGACGGGGATCTTCTACTTCATTGGCATTGATACCAGAGTAGGGGTCTGTTGTGGTATTACGAATACAGTTGCCAGAGGTTTGAATGGCATGCATTTGTACCGAAGCTAATTCCGCTAGTATTTGGGGAACTTCTTCAAGTTTTGGCCAATTTAGCTGTAGGTTGGTACGTGTTGTAAAGTGCCCATACCCTTTGTCATAACGACGGGTAATGTCAGCAAGCTTACGCACTTGATAGCTTGCCATTAACCCATAAGGAACTGCGATACGTAGCATGGGCGCATGGCGCTGTATATAAAGACCGTTTTGCAGACGTAATGGCAAATATTGCTCTTCTGGAAGCTCTCCCGCTAGGAAGCGACGGGTCTGGTCGCGAAACTGCTCTACCCGTTCATCTACCATGGCTTGATCCGCATGAGTGTATTTGTACATTATAAAGATGCCCTTACTTTGAAAAAATCATGACGCTATAGTACCTAGGCTAGGTGTTATTTATAAATTCATATCTGACATATAGATATACAAACTAGGCATAGGTTAAGCAAATTTAGTTATTGAGTACTCATAAAGTGCTAGTTGAATGCTAATAAAGTGCAAATAATGTCATAGCTGATACCTAATAGAATTATTAGTTATTTTATTATAAAACTAAGTCTAAGATTTAACGATATTTAAATCATATTGTTAAAAACTACAGTATTAAACTTAAAACCTAAATTAAGACTAGCTATACTCATATAATGCTGACTTACGTCATCGTAGTATTAAAAGTATCATACAACATGAATTGAAATATGATATTTGAATAAAAAAGCTAAATTTAGTTAACAATGGTCACTTTATGCTAGTAGACATATTTTTAACCCTACACTTTATAGTATGGCTTGTGATATCACTTAGGGTGTTATCGCGTGATAACATTACATCACCTGCACGACTTGCGTGGATTGTCATATTGTTTGTCTTGCCGTATTTTGGTGTCCTAGTATATTGGATGTTTGGTGAGGTTCACTTAGGGGTTAACTTCGTTAGGCGCTATGAGAAAATCAGACAAACCTTACATTCAAACTATCCAAAAGTTTTGGGCGATCAAACGCTTTTGAACGACGTAGTAAAGCCTGAATACAAGCATGGATTTAGCTACGCTGCCAAAACCAATTATTTTAACTTGGTAGCGGGTAACAAAGCTGAGCTTATGGCGGATGCCGATACGACCCAGCAGCGAATGATAGCAGATTTTGATGCCGCTACCGACCATATTCACGTTATGTATTACATTTGGTTAGAAGATGGCATGGGTACAGCAATTGCTGATGCTTTAATTCGTGCAGTTAAACGCGGGGTGAGATGCCGTGCTATGGTAGATGGGCTTGGATCTCGTAAGCTTGTGAGATCGCCACTATGGCAACGTATGAAGGATGCTGGCGTAGAGGTGAATGTGGCACTGCCTATACGCAATATCCTTAAGGTTGTGTTATTTAGCCGTATTGATTTAAGAAACCACAGAAAGATAACCGTTATTGATGGCAAAGTTGGCTACATCGGTAGCCGTAACAGTGCCGATCCAGAATTTCGAATTAAGCCTAAATACGCGCCATGGGTAGACATTATGCTACGGGTTGAGGGACCAATTGTGGCTCAAAACCAAATGCTATTTGCAAGCGATTGGATGATGGAGGATGAGCATGCAGATTATAACAGCTTCCCCTATATCACTGATCATCATCCAGAAGGTATCCCTGCGCAAGTATTTGGAGATGGACCTACGCAGCGACAAGGTACAACACCACAGTTATTAAGCACCTTGATGAGCCAAGCCAAAGAGTCGCTCATTATCTCCACTCCGTACTTTGTACCAGACTATACGCTTATTAACATGATATGTGCTACCGCCTATCGAGGCGTTGATGTCACCATGATTTTTCCAAAAAAGAACGACTCTTTTATTGTTGCCGCCACCAGTCATAGTTATTATCGGCAGCTACTTGAAGCAGGTATTAAGATATATGAGTATAAGCCGGGGCTATTACATGCCAAGACCTTAACCATAGATGAGCAAATATGTATGGTCGGTTCGACCAATTTGGATCTGCGTAGTTTTGATTTAAATTATGAAAATAACGCAATTTTTTATGACAAAAACCTAACCCAGCAGATAATTCAGCGTCAATACACTTATATTGAGGATTCAGATCCAGTCACACTTGATCAAGTACGAGATTGGCCAATTTATTATCGAATCTGGAATCATATTATCGCCACTCTAGGGCCAGTTTTATAGCAGTATGACTATAAACATCTCGTAAAATGTATTGAAAATTAAAGAATATAAAATATTAAAGAATATAAAATATCAAAAGGAAATATAAATGTCGCAATTTAATAACACTGAAGAGCTCAATGCAGACAAAAAAAAGCGCCTCGTCAAGCAGTACCTTCAAAAGCTGGTCAAAGAGCAACCCAATTTATATTATGAATCAACATCAGTCATTGCCCGCCAGCTCGACTTGATGATCAAAGAGCACAAAAACAGAATGCCCGTAGAAGAGCAGGCTTTATTAAGAAATATGACGGTTGAACAAATCGAGGTGATACTAAGTTATCGCTAATTCCAATTACGGCATCAAAGAAGTCTAAAATAGTTACTTGATAACCCCTATACAGCGTTAATTATATTCGGCCAATTCTATCAACAAGGGGCGCTTTAGCCGCTCTATCTTGCCAATATTTTAGCTGTTCCTCGTATTTGTTTGGCTGCTCTTCATTTAGTAGTCCATATATCTCTGCAAGTCCATGAATCGCATAATAACTGCCTTTATTAGCTAGCGCGGTTAAATCTTCGATTAAAACGTCATCACAGGTTGATTGTGAATCTTTAATATAATTTTTAAGAAATAAAGCCTGAGTATCTATCGATCCTGATTCTAATAATAAAGCGAATATTCTTTCTTCTATGACATCACCGTACCTTGAATCACTTTCAGATAATATGGCGTCATCTTCAGATATTAAGGCGCTATCATCACTGTCTGTAAACGAAAACATAGTGACAATATAAACTAACCCTGAAAGGTTACCAGGATTTTCCAATTCAAAATAATCCACCGCTTTAGTTAAATATTCGACTGCTTTCACATCATCTCTAGGTACATATTCACCCGTAATATAAGTCCGAAATAATCCTAGTAATAAGTACGATACCTCCTCTAAAGATAATTGATCTGTATTGATCATGGCAACGAACTCGTCATCATTACCTAAATAAATAGGATCTGGCAGGTTAGCGAAATCTTCATGCATGATAACTCTATCTAAAAAACGCTCAGCGGTGTCAAGCATTTCGGAATTATCGTTTTCGACAATCAGCGGCTGGCTAGGCTTAATTGAAGGCATTGAAGGCAAATGTGCTTGATACTGAGCATGACATGTGGCTATAACAGTGTTGTATTCATCTAGGCTTTGCACGTCAATGCTGATCGCGTTGACGTTACTGGTTACGGTTAACAATAGGGTAGTGCCTACTAGAGAATTTAGTACGAACTTTGTTAGTGATATCACGCATATTCCTTAGGTAGTTTTAAAGGTTCTAAACTAGAACTTAGTTAAAACAGGGTTTAAAAATAGAGACTATTTGTTATTCATTCAAATAAAGCTCAGCCATGCTATCAAGCTGAGTTTTAACGGCTTGCCAATGCGGCATGACTTGACTCAGTAGCCGCCAAAATCTGTCACTATGATTGTGCTCGGCAATATGACACAGCTCGTGCAATATTACATAGTCGATGCATTCTTTTGGGGCTTTAACCAAGTGTGGATTTAGTATTAAATTGCCTTGAGTCGAACAGCTGCCCCATTGCTTTTGCATAGATAGCAGCCTAAATGATGGCTTATCCTCTACCCAATCTGCTTTGGGTAATACAGCGGTTAAACGCTGATCAAATACAGCTTTTGCTTTATCCTGATACCAGCTTTCTAACAATTTTTTAATTTTTAATGCTCTATTATCTAAATCCTCGAAATCCTTATTGAGCGTCACCGTTAACTTACCACGGTATAGCTTAACACTGTTTTTTTGTGATGGGTCTACATTCACTTTAAGTACATACCTGCGACCTAAATAAAACTGTGGTTCACCGCTGACATAACGCTTTGGCAAAACGTCACTTTTGTGATTGGCGAAGTCTTGCAGGTGTTGCCAAATCCAGCGCGCCCTTTTATTAACAGTAGCTTGAATAAATTCATCGGTGGTATGGTGTGGTACTGTGACGATTACCCGTTGATCGGGGTGAATCTTAATTCGCAATTTGCGACTATTGTCTTTGCGAACTACTTTATAGTGGATAATATCTTGCCCATAATGCAGTTTAGCTAAGTCTGTATTGCTTAGTGAGCCGTTTAGTGAGTTGCTTAGTGAATCGCTTACTGATTTAATTGGCGTATCATTCATTATCATTAGCCTCGCGACAGACCAAGACGCGCTATCTTAATCACTTCGCTTACCATGTCTTTTGCTTTATCAGTACCTAGCGGTTTATATAACAAAGGAATAATCTTGAGGTTGATTTGTTTTTCTATCTGCGACTGATTCAATGAGTTTTCTGCCACCGCAGTGTTCACTATATCGTCAATCTGATACGCATAACTAACCATCGTATCCTTATCAAGACCTTTATCTTGCAAAAAACTAGAATTAAATAAATGCTTAAATAAGCCAAAATAAGCCTGAGCGTGTTTGTTATGTTTGCCCGCTTTATCGACAAACACTTTGGGGACGTCAGGCACATTACGGTCTTTAACCGCTTGTTCGAAGTCAGCAAACATCATGTATTGTTTAATAGGGGCATCAAACATAGCCTTGGCGTCTTCAATCGCTTGTTTCAAAAGTTTTGAGAAATATTCTTGGGCGTAAGGATCATCCGCCAAATCTTGCTCAATAATTTTAGTGATACGACTGGTAATTTTATCGGTTTTATTGCGCGCATCGTTATCTGTTAATTGTTCAGGTTTAGCATCTTTACCCATATTGTCTACTAAGTAAGCGCCTTCTGGTTCTTTAACCTCTAACCCAGCAACGTGTTTGTTGAGTAAATTGCGAATATCATTTTCATATTCGTCAAAGTTGATGGTCTCATTGGCATCTTCTCGCACTTGCTTACGCAAACCAACGAAGGCTTTTAAATCTTTTTTATATTTATCGCGCTTATCATTAAAGAAGTTGTCTTCAAAATAAGAAGCGGATTGTAGCGCCACCTTCATCGTATTAGAAAACTCAGTCAACGCCGCATAAAAATCGTCACGACGTTTAAGATTGGTATCAACAACCATGCCATCACGCAGCTGCATCTTTGGTGATAACGATTGACGCAATGCATGACCATCATGTTTATTGGGCACGTCATCAAACAGTGCCCATAGCTTTTTATGCAGCATCGGCAGTTTTTTGTATTCTGTTTGCATCGCAGCATACATGCCTTTTAGGTCGTCAATATCAAAGCCGCCTTGGGTGCGTTCTGCCAAGTTTTGATACTCTTCAATAGTCGTGTCGAGCTCCTTTAAAATACCGCGATAATCGATGAGATAGCCAAACTGCTTGTTTGGATGCAGCCTGTTAACCCGAGCAATGGCTTGAATTAAGTTGTGGCTCTTGAGCGGTTTATCGATATAGAGGACTGTATTTTTTGGTTCATCAAACCCTGTTAATAGCTTATCCACCACTATCATAAGATCTGGACCATTCTCCTTGCTAAAGTCCTCAATGATATCTTTGGTGTACCCAACATCATCCAACCCATAGTTAGGATAAACGTTTTGCATCCACCAGTTTTGTACGATGTCTTTACTCTCTACATCCACCTCGGTATGACCTTCACGAGTATCGGGGGGCGACATAGCAACAACAGAGGTCACTTTACCAATACTGTCCAGTGCTTGTTTATAACGAATCGCTGATGCTTTCGAGTCGCAGGCAAGTTGACCCTTCAAACCCTGTTGTTTAAAGTTTTGAAAATGGTCGGATATGTCATGAGCGATGAGTTCAATACGTCCTTCAACTTGATAAACCTGACCTTTTTTGGCAAATTTACGTTTAAGGTCTGCCTTCTGCTTTTCGCTTAGTTTTTCGGTAATACGCTCAAACCATTTATCTATCGCCACATCATTGGTATTTAACTCAGGCACGCGCTCTTCGTAGAGTAGTGGGGTAACGGTCTTGTCCGCCACGGCTTGTTGCATGGTATAAGAGTGAATAATCTTGCCGAATTTGTTTTCAGTTTTATCATCTTTTAGCAGTGGCGTACCGGTAAAGGCAATGAACGCTGCATTCGGTAGGGCTTGCTGCATACGAATGTTATTTTCACCATTTTGACTGCGGTGTCCTTCATCCACCAGTACAATGATGTTTTCACTGGGGTTATAAAATTCCTTATATTGAGCCGCCGCCCCAAATTTATTGATAATCGAAAACAGAATACGTTGATTGCCTTTACCCACCTTTTTGGCTAAATCTCTGCCCGAAGCAGCTTTTGCGTCTCGGCGATCTTTATCACTTAACGCACCTGCCGCCATAAAGGTACGAGCGATTTGGTTTTCCAAGTCAATACGGTCAGTAACCACAAATACTCGGCATTCTGCCAAGTCTTGCATCCAAATTAAGGCTTTGGCTAAAAACACCATGGTGAAGGATTTACCGCTACCCGTGGTGTGCCAAATGACGCCGCCTTTACGGCTGCCCGATTTACCATTTGAGTTATCGAACTGACCAATACGCGCTACCAACGCTTTAATACCAAATACTTGCTGATAGCGAGCGACAATCTTGCCGGCACGACTGTCAAATAGGGTATAAAAACGCATCATATCAAACAGTCTATCCGGACGTAATAAACTGATTATTAGGCGGTCTTGATCGGTTACGCTAAGCTCGCCGGCGTCTATTAATGCTTGATAGGCTTGTTTGTCGCTAATTTTTCTATGCGCAAATAAGCGATCTATCTGTTCGGCGTGCAAATGGTTATTTTTAAGCCGCTGAAACTCCGACTCACTAATGTCCTCCTCAGTCCATTTCGCCCAAAACTTCTCAGGGGTATTACAGGTTGCATATAGTCCTTCATAACCATTGATAGCTAAGAGTAACTGGCTATAAGTAAATAAATGCGGAATATATTGAGGTTTTTGATTACGTAAGTGCTGTGATATCGCTTGAGCATTGGTGGATTGATGCGGATTATTTGAGTCTGGGCGTTTGGCTTCAATAACCACCAAAGGCAACCCATTAACGAAGCAAACAATATCGGGAATAACGTTTCCTGTGGCATCACGGTTTTGCACTACCATTTCTTCGGTAACATGAAAGGCATTGTTGTCGATATTGTCCCAGTCAATAAGTTGAATGGTTTGAGAGGTCTTTTTACCGTCAATAAATTCGGTGACGCTGACGCCATAAAGCAGGGCATCATAAATAATCTCGTTGGCTTTTATAAGACCTTGGTTTAGGGCAGGGCTAAGCTGTTGAATGATTTTATCAATACTGGCTGAGGATAAATGATGCGACTGACCTTCGAAAACAAAGGTTTGTTTGGTTAAATAGTCACGCAGTACTGGTAATAGCATAACTTGGTTGGTGCTATTGCCTGTTTTGATGCTATTGACCGTTTTGATGCTACTGCGCAGTTTTGAGCATTGCTGAGGGGAGAGGTAGTGATAGCCTAAAGTCATCAATAAGGTTAGCGCAGGTATTTTGGCGCTAAATTCTTCTTTGAAATTAATGTTTGGGCTGGTGTCCATATAAGGCTCAATGTATTAGATAGTAAAAGCTAAACCGTACTAAGGTGGGTTTAGTAGTTTAAACCTGACTAGATAGGTATAGTGGATTTAAAATTTTAGTACACAACTTACACCGAATTCGATAAATTTATGAAATCTACAACAGGTTTAATGAATTATTATTACTTAACCGAATAACTTTTCAATAATTATTTTTTGAACGTCTGGATGAAATTCTTCATACATAGTATTTGAACGAACATTGTTCTTCTCTTTAGGTTTAGGGATAGAAAAGCTATCAGTAACTAACCACTTAATATGACGTCCTATACTCACTATTTCTAAGTTGGTTTCAATGATATTATTTAATACAACACCTATTGCTTTTACCTTAAGATTCTTACTACTGGGTGGTGCAGATTTTATATATATTAAATCTCCAACTTTTAAAGAACTTATAAATTGGTGCAGTTCTGGGGCTTCAGTACTTCCCCAACCTGGACCTGCGATTCCTGCATCGATAAATTCTTGACTAACGTCCTCATCGTAATATGCACCTACTGCAAATATAGCCATTTCGTTACTCCTTTATATAATGAACACCGGATAAAGCGGTAAAATGCTAATACTAAACTCTACCAAATGTATTGATTAAATTCAGAGTTTTTATTCTCATTCACTGAATTCACATTAAAGCCATTTATTACAAGTTCTTTTACGACATCTGCATGTGGATGATGTTGACTGGTAGTTCTATGGGAGATAAGAAGGTTCGTATGATTGAATCCTTCTAGAGCTTGTAAATCAAAATCATGCTTTGACCCATGATGAGGTATTTGTATAACATCAACAAAATCTACATAACCAGCATAAATATTTTTTAACTTGTAGCAATGGAAGTCGCTATCGCCAGTATATATGCAGCCTGACTTACAAATACAGGTATGTAATTTATTCAAACTAGTAGAAAGATAAATACAATGATGAGGGTTACAATCTATAAAGTCATTTGATAAATCTGGTCCAGAGTATAAAAGCATAGAGTTTTCATTAATTCTTCCTGACAATTTATCGTAAATAGAACGTAATTTCGAGCGAATGGCAGGAATTCCTAAATCATTAACAACATAGTTTGCATCATTTGATAATGTATTGGTACTAAAGCCTGCTTTAGTTAACTCTCTATTTAATACAATTCTGCGTACTTTGTTTTCATAGTTATAAGGAACAAATACCCAGTTCAATGTCTGATTATTCATAGATGAAGGAATAGTCAAAGGAGTTCCACTCTGAATATTTATTATTGAATCAGAGTTATCATTTACTATATTTTCTAAGCTAAGAGGTTCAAACTCTCTTCTCTCCTTAATATTATTGGCTGGTAGGACTTGGATAATAGAAGTGTTTGAGTCAAAATATGATTCGGGGTCTTCGATTATTTGTAACAGATCAAGTGGATATTTAGAATAAAAATTTAATAATAAGTTTTTTTGCTGGTTATTTAATAGAGGTAGTACAACAACGTTAATTTTTTCCGTTGATTTTTTTAAGGTTGGTAATAATGAAATGTGGTCATTATCAAAATGAGATATAAATAAAACATCTATGATTTCATCTTTGAAAGCCGAATCAACCACTGAAATAAACTTTGAAAATGCTGTGGAGCCGCAGTCGTATACAATATTAAAATTACCATGACGTTCTGAATAGAACGCACCTTGACCTACTGGATGAAATGTACGTATCATAAATCCACCTTAACGCGTTCTTTACCCGTTTAAAACAGCTCACCCACTAAATTTTTCTATATAAATAATAACAAGTAACCGTAGATACCATCTTAAAAAATAAATATCAAGCAGAAATAAATTCAACTTTTGCCTGATAAGGAGATTGATGTTTCAATACACCATAGCAGATATGCACAAGCTTACGCATAGCAGCGCAAATCGCCTGCATCTTGCACTTACCATTGGCTAACAGCCTCTCGTACTGTGCCTTAATATCAGGATTCCATTTAGTGGATACCACTGCAGCCATATACAGTTTAGCTCTAATAGCACTTGAACCATTCTTAGCTAAACGTGATTTGCCTTTAAACTGTCCTGACTCAATATGTCTAGGAACAAGACCAATAAAGGCTGCAACCTGTGACGCTTTAGTAAACTGCTTATTGTGCATCAGCGATAGCATCTGTCTTGATGTGGCAGGGCCTACACCTTTGATAGTTTGTAGTAGCTCTTGGTCATGCTTTAACTTAGGATGTTTATCGATATGATCATCAATATCATCGTTAAGCTTTGCAATAGCAACTTCTAAAGCATCAATCATAGTGCCAATGGATTGCTTCACAATAGGCGCAGTATCAGTAGCATATGCTTTTTCTTGACGGTTAAGCTCACGTTGCAAGTCTTGCTGTAGTGCATCTAAACGAGTCAATAATGACTTTAATTGTCTTGCTTCTACTGGTGGCGGTGTCCACTGTTCTGGCTTAGCACTATTAGCATAACGAGCCAGTAAGACGCTATCCTTTTTGTCAGTTTTATTGCGACTACCAAGAGAGTTTGCATAGCTTCTGACATAGGCTGGATTTACGATACTTAGAGCAATACCTTTATCATGTAGAAAATAAGCCACATTCTCATGATAGACACCTGTTGCTTCAAGGGTTACGTGTATATCACTTAAATTATCGCTGACGTTTGTTTTTAGCCAGTTGATAAGATTATCAAAGTCGTCTTTGTTGTTTTTAAATACTTTGGTTTTAACCTTTAGCTTGTCTGCATCTTTAAGCCATGCAACATCAAGCTTTGCTTTACTAACATCGATACCAATATAATGAGTCATCTTGTCATCTTCCCTTGTTCATGCAGTGTCACTCGTATTGAGGCACTTGGATACCATTCAGAGTATTAAGATGATAAAAATGAGCATTGGGCATTATCTACGCTACAGTGTCTAGGCACTAAGGGTGCGCTCATGCTCTCAATGCTCGTGATTAACCGCTTTAGTTTATCAACTCTCGTTGATTGCGTTAAGGGGTCAGTCAAGATACAAGGGTG
>NZ_JBXYJG010000026.1:0-21915 GCF_057396255.1 Psychrobacter sp. CX21
GGTAATCCTCCCAAAAAATAATAACACCTAAAAGTAGAAACTAACTGCTAAAATACTAGCAGGAGATTTCGACATGAAAAAATCAAGATTTACCGACACACAGATTGTTAACATACTCAAACAAGCAGAACAAGGCGTACCCGTCAGTGACATATTACGTGAACACAATATAAGTCAGAGCACCTTCTATAAATGGAGGAGCAAATACGGTGGTATGGATGCCTCACTCATTACCCGTCTTAAAGAATTAGAAGCTGAGAACGCTCGCTTAAAGAAGATGTACGCTGAAGAGCGTCTAAAATCAGACATCTTACAGGATGCCATGTCAAAAAAGTGGTAGCGCCGTCTAGGCGCAAAGAGCTTGCTGAGCATTACATCAAAGCCAGAGCCATTAGCGTACGCTTGGCCTGTCTGATCTTTAACATCAGCATAACCTGCTATTACTATCAGCCAAAGACAGCGGATGATAATGAGCAAATAGCCAAGCTGTTGATTAATCTGACAAACGACCATAAAAACTGGGGCTTTAAGCTATGCTTTCTATACTTAAGAAATGTACTCAGACTACCTTACAACCATAAGCGTGTTTATCGTATCTACCGTGAGCTTGAATTAAACTTAAGAATAAAGCCTAAACGCCGTATTAAGCGAGACAAACCACAAAAGCTTGCTGTACCAACTCATATCAATCAAAGCTGGAGCATGGACTTTATGCACGATGCTTTAACCGATGGTAGAGCCATTAGACTCTTTAACGTCATTGATGACTTTAATCGTGAAGCATTAACCATAGAGGTCGACTTCTCACTACCAGCTCAAAGAGTCATACGCAGTTTAAATCAGCTAATAGAATGCCGTGGCAAACCTGATCAAATCAGGTGTGATAATGGCCCTGAATATATCAGCAATGATTTAAAAGACTGGGCAACTGAGCAAGGTATTGTTATCGAATACATTGAGCCTGGCAATCCTCAGCAAAATGCTTATGTAGAGCGCTTTAATAAAACAGTTCGTTATGATTGGCTTAATCAGGAGTTGTTTAATAGTTTAGAGCAAGTGAGACAGCAGGCTGAGGCTTGGCTCAATCACTATAATAACGAGAGACCCAATATGGGTAATGGTGGCTTTACGCCGATTCAGAAACTTAATATGGCAGCTTAGTTCTACTTATTTAGTGTTTTAAATATGGGGGTATTTCCGTTTGGTTTGATTATTTATCCTTATTATATTGGCTATATTTTTCTACACTAATTTCAAACATATTTTATCAAGCTAGTATGCAGATAGTTTTGAGTATGACGAATGTATATAGGTTTAATAAACGCAAAAGTCTTGCTTTATTAGCTCTGTTCGTAACATCTTAATATTATGATAGGCATGCGCATGCGTAGTGTTTTGAAAGAAGACATATAATTGGTCAAAATGCTGTCGCTGATTAGCAATAGCTTGCGCCAATACGCGCATCTCATCTAACGTGTAGCGGTAATCATGTCGTTCACTGGCCGAATTGGCATCCCACCAGTCTAAGTTGTTGCCGTGTAGGCGCAAATATCCTGTGCGGCAATCTGTCTGAAAGCTCTGAGTATGGTTATTAAGATAGCTTTCTCTTTGTATTGTATTTAAATTTGCATACGAGTTTGTGTTCAAGTCTGCTTTTGAGGCTTCATTTAAAGTATTAAGGGCTTTACCATGTGTTCCAAGCTGTGTGAATAACAGTTTTGAAGCAGGGAGTCCATTCACATTAGGATAATCCACACTACACCAAATCAGCCCAAGCTTTTGAAAGCTATACTCAACCTGTGCCACATGCCAGCTTGGATGACGAAACTCTATGGCAAGCGGAAACTCTGCAAACCAATGTGTTAACTTGGCTAGATACAAGCGATTATGGATAGTGCGATTAAAGCCATGTGGGAATTGAAGTAATAGTGGGCCTAAACAGTCAGCTTCGATGAGGGGCTGTAAAGCATTTATGAAAGAGTTTGCCATCTCTGGCGTAGCACTGCGAGTATGACTAAAATCTTGATGTATTTTAATAGCAAACCGTATACGAGCGTCAGACTTTCTCACCATGCCTTCATAAGCTGTGCGACCTATCGGTGCAAAAAAACTACTGTTTATCTCAACGGCCCCATATTGCTTGGCATAAACCGCTAAAAAATCAGCCTTTTTAGTACCTGTTGGATATAACGTACCGAGTAAATCAGAATTACTATATCCGCCTGTACCTAGATAGACAGTAGGTGAACCTGACTTGGATTGGTTGTTGTCTTGAGTATAATCTAGAACATCATCTTGGGTCTCAGTAGACAGATTATTGGTCGATTCAATCAGTTCGTCTGAATTAGAATCTGGAGTGAATAAGGGTAGTGTCGTCATGAGAGTATTGTTTTATAGGTTATTGCAGGTTTGGATGTATGGCATAAGCGCATGATATTTACGCACAGTGATATGAAATTAAATTGCGTACTTGTGAATGCGTTGACATTCAGTGGTATAATCCCTCATTTTATACAATACGATATGCGCTATTTGTACGACTATTGCAATGCTAATAACCATCTCCATAGACTATGATATTAAAAAAGAATTCTATAGTCAGCGAAATACTAAACGGTTACGTTGTTATCGTCACTCGCTCTACCATAGTAGTACTTGCACTCGGTTGGCTTGAAACCATTTTAGATATACTTGACGATTTAGATTTCTTTGACAGCAGTAACTCATACCAAATTAAATATTATCCTAATTACCTTTAATTAGTGGCATTTTTTTGTACCTTCGAACCTGAAACTGGTAGATATACATGAACCTTGTGGTCATTGGTGTTAACCATAAAACAGCCCCAGTAGAGTTGCGAGAACGCCTAGCCTTTGTTGGCGATGACGTTCAAGCTGCTCAAGCACAGCTGCATGATATCACCGCAGGTAGTATCATCATATCGACGTGCAATCGTACTGAAATATACGCCCTAGCACCAAATGCATATACTGCAAATTCTAAACTTGTGGCAGATGCTGCAATCACAACGACTGCGTCACAAGCTGACATGATATCTGCTGAAGATCTTGCTGAAAAACTCATCTACTGGTTGGCAGGCTTCAAAAATTTACCTATTAATAATATACGACCTTATTTGTATGAGTATATAGATAGTCAGGCGTTAACTCATTGGTTGCGTGTGGCTGCGGGACTTGATTCTATGATATTAGGTGAACCGCAAATATTTGGTCAGATCAAGCGTGCGGTGAGTCATGTCAAACAAACAGGCTATCTTACCAATCATCTAAACTGGGTGATAGAACAAGTTTTTGCAGCGGCAAAACGTGTGCGTAATGAAACAGATGTTGGTACTCAAGCAATTTCGCTTGGGTTTGCTGCCGCCAAGCTGGTGACCCAAATATTTGATAAGCCTGAAGATACAACGCTATTGGTGATTGCAGCAGGGGAGATGAACCGATTAGTAACCCAGCATATTGCGGCGTTAGGGGTTCGGCGAATCTTGATATGTAACCGTACGCCTGAGCGCGCCCAACAACTTGCTGATGAGCTTAATAATCCAGGACTTAAGATAGAAGTATATCCACTGAACCAATTGACCTCATTATTACCACAAGCAGATATTGTCAGTAGCTGTAGTGGAAGTATGGACTCATTGATTGATAAAGCAATGACGAAACAGGCGTTAAAAAAACGACGCTATAAGCCCATGCTTATGGTTGATTTAGCTGTGCCTAGAGATATTGAATCGAGTGTTGGAAAGCTTGATGATGTCTATCTTTATTCTATTGATGATTTGCAGCACGTGATTGCGGGTAATCTTGAGAAGCGTCGACAGGCTGCGGTTGAGGCGGAGCTATTAGTCAGTCATATGGTGGTAGAGATCGAGCGCCGCTATCAGGTACGTAAAGTGGGTCAGGATATTCATGAGTATCGCCAAATTATTGACGACAAAGCTCAATTAATACTAAACGATGTACTGCATGAATTAAAATCTAGCGACGCCTCCACTGAATCGTTAATGATTGATCTAACTCGGCGGTTGACTCAAACCTTATCTCACCCGCCATCATATTTGATGCGCCGTGCTGCTCGTGATGGTAATGCGGAGAGTTTAGAATTGATCATATCTGGACTAAAAGACGCCTATCGTACTAAATAAGTTAATTTTTCTTATAAAAAATAACCTATCGTAATAAAAACGCCCACTACTATGTCGTGGGCGTTTTTGTTGTGCTGATATTAAAATAAATTTTAATATCAGCACAACACTTGATAGTTAAACAATCAATCTTTATCACTTATTATGTGCTAGTACTGTGCTCTCATACTAAGCTCTAGTGCCTAAAATACAGGGTTCATAAGGGCCGAAAAGAAATGCGGAATCACATTAGGCGATAACGCTATGGTGGCGATAACCCCGAGTGCACCACCCCATAAATGCGCTAAGTGATTGATATTTGAGCCACCCTTGTTGTTAGCATAAATACTATAGGCGACGTAAGCCACGGCAAATAAAATAGCGGGAATAGGCACTACTGCAAACAGATATAACATGCTCCATGGCGCTAACAATATATATGAAAACAATACCGCAGAAACACCCCCTGAGGCCCCTAAACTTCGATAGCGTGGATTATCTTTATTTTGGACATAGCTGGGAATCATCGCCACAATGATAGCCACCAAATATACCACTATAAATCCAAAGCCCCCTAAATATTGATTAAAAAAGCGTTCAATGACACGGCCGAAGAAATACAAGGTAAACATATTAAATAATAAGTGCGTCCCATCGGCATGAACAAAACCATGGGTAATAAATCTAAACCACTCTCCTTTTTTAACCGCAATAGGGTTAAATATTAATTTGTTCATAAGATCATTATTTTGCCAAGCTAAAAAGCTTACTATCACTGTCAAAATAATAATTATAGTAGTATGGCTACTAAGCAAACTGTCCAATGTTATCCCCTTGGATTGTTGAGATTTTGCGCTATATACATAAGTTTGATAAAACCTGTCTTTAAAGTTAACTGATGTAACTGATGAAAGGTTAAGCAATCAAAATTGGGCGTATAAATTACAATATTTAATTAAAATTACCATTTCTTTGTTCAAAAATTAAACAATTATATACTCTTATATAGAGGACTACGTATATTTAAAGTGGGTTTTAACAAGATTTATTATAAATTTGTGACCAATTATTATTAATGTAACATGGTTTAACGTTTACATTACCTTAATATAACGATATGCGCCTCATTATGCAGTATTGTATACTCAGTATAAAATGTTAATTGATGACTTAAGACATATTTTTAAAAAATCGTAAGATATATTTTTTAATAAAATCACTTACATCATTTATATTATTTTTTAAGACACTGATTATATTTAAGTTTATATTTATATTTAAGATTTAATCAGACAAATAACGCTTAGCTTTCAATGTTATTTAAGTAAATTTGTTATTATTTCAAACGAGTTATTAAAGCAAATACATTATTAAAACAATAGTGGTAGTAGTTTATTGCTATCTTTTACTTTTGAATTTAGGAGTTTAATTTATGGATATTATTGGTCATTTAAATCGCACTGTTACGCCAACTATATTAGATGGTACGCATGGTTCAGAAAATGCAAATTTACTCGAGCAGTTTTATGCTCTATTTGCAGGTAAATTAGCTGATAACGATTCTTACCATAGCGTAGCTGGTAGCGAAATTCGCAGTGATGATGTTGGTCTTTACGACCGTCTATGGACAAACGAAGCTGATCAAACAAGTATTGTTGATCAGCTTGCTACGCATAATAATGCTGATAAATCATCAGTAAGAAGTCTAGTGGCTGCTGCTGCACCTTTGGCTCTCAATGAAATTAAAAGCCTTGCAGGTAGCACACCAGTACCTGAATTCTTACGCAATAACATGTCTTCTTTTAGTAGTCATATTCCAACCTGGGCATCTACTGTATTACCTGCTGGCGTTTTAGGTGCTGGTGCTGCAACTACTGCAGCGCCAACCGCTGCACATGCGACGACTGAAGGTCATCGTATTTCTGATACTACCAGTACAGCACCCTTACACCGTGAAGAAAAAGAAGACGGTGGCTTTATGAAAGCCCTATTGCCAATCATTGGTTTAATTATATTAGCAGCATTGGCTTGGGCGCTATTAAGAGGCTGCCAAGATGATCCTCAACCTACAGCAACACCTGCACCTGTAGTTGAAGAACAGCAAACTACTGAAGAGGTTGGCGCATTAGCGATGGAAGCTGAACCTGCTGCTTTAGCATTAGCAACAGGCGAAGGTAACCAATTATATTCATGCCGCATAAGTGTTGGTAATGATAGCTTAGGGGATACGGTTGTTTCTGCTGTGACTGATGTATTCGGCGACGAAGCTGATAAGTGCCGTGTAGATTCTGATGATAACTTCGCTACTGATATGCCAGCGGCTGAGCAGCTAAGTGCTTTACTCCCTATTATCCAGCAGTCTCCTAATGCAAGTGTTATCTTTAAAGGTGATGAAGTATTAGTGAACTCTCCAGATGATGCTGACCTAGATAAGTTAGTGAGCGATTTAAAAGCAGCAGCACCAGGTCTTAATATTGTTGCTGAAGGTCCTCTAGACTTACAAGGTGAGATTGATCGCAGTATCGCTGATGCCAATGCTGGTCTTGATGCCTTAGGTGATAATCCAGATCCACGTGATGTAGCGCGTGCATTAAGCCGTCAGGTTATCAACTTTGAATTTGACGAATCATTCATTCCTGATGTGAACAAGCCTGTACTCGACCGTGCTGTTAAGATTATGCAGGACACGCCAGATATGGAATTGTTAATCATTGGTCATACTGATGCTATCGGTTCAAACGATTACAATATTCCTTTATCACAGCGCCGTGCTGAATCGGTTAAAGCATATTTGGTTGAACAAGGTGCTGATCCTGCCCGTTTAAAAATCAAGGGTATGGGTGAGTCTGATCCTATTGCAACTAACGAAACAGATCAAGGTCGCTTCCGCAACCGCCGTATTGAATATGTTGTATATGACGAATCAATGGGTGTTGCTGACGAAAATGGAATCGTGGTAGCTGCAGATTCTGAAATTCGTGAAACTGAAGTTAAGAATAAAGGCAATAATGTAGCTACAACTCCTGCTACTACAACGCCTGGTACTACTACCGATGTTGATATGCCTGATCCTGATTTGAATCCACTCGATAACAACAATGATGATCTATTACCAGATGGTGATGATCCATTACAAGACCTAGATCCAGATTTAAATCCATTAGATAATAATAACGATGATATTACACCTGATAGCGACGATACGATATTAGCACCAGATGCCCAATAATATTTAATCATTGCTATCAATAGTTTTAATTAATTATCGACCTTAAATAGTTGTATTTTAATTAGAACGTTGTTAATCAAAAATCTGCCCAACGCTATGTTGGGCAGATTTTTTATTATTAGTAATTAATCATTTCTGTATTTAAGCCCAATTGGATAAAAGGTATTAGCCTAATTATATTGTGTCGGATCTTTTAAACTTGCATTCATATTTAAGCCATTTGAGATTGTATCTGAGAAAAAGGCTTCTAAAACTCGACACCGCGCTTGTTGCCAATATTTGAATTGAGCACATGTGTCATGCAGATTACCTTTCCATTTAGGGATATCGCTCTGCATGGTACTTAACCGATCTTGATTTGGCATAGGCAGCGTTTTTGCAGCTTGGATACCCTGTAGGGCGGCATCACGGTCATTACATACCAGTGCCATATCGCAGCCAGCTTGAAGGGCAGCTTTGACACGCGCACTGGCATCACCAGCGACGTGCGCCGCTTTCATGGATAAGTCATCAGAGAATAGTACCCCTTCAAATCCTAGGGTATCTCTTGCAATACCCTGAAGCCAAACTTTGGAGAAGCCTGCTGGTTTGTCATCAATTTGTTTATAAATAACATGAGCGGGCATAAGCGCATCGATGAAAGGTTGGCAGTGTATAAACGGCTTTAAGTCAGTTTTCTTAATCGTATTATAATCACGCACATCTATGACATCTGCCACATGCGAATCTGGTGCAATCGATCCATGACCAGGGAAATGCTTAGCAGTGGTAGCCATTCCCGCATTTTTCATACCGCGCATAAATTCTTTAGAAACTGAGACAATCGTATCAGTATCTGAGCTAAAGCTTCGATCTCCGATAACTTGGCTGACACCATTGATATCGAGTACGGGTGAAAAGCTGATGTCAATACCAACAGCGAGTACCTCAGCGGCCATTAGATAGCCGCAATCATAAGAGAGTGATAATGCCAATGATGGATCATGCTTAAATAACTCGCCAAGCCTTCCCATCGCAGGTAGCGGGGTAAATCCTTCGCGCAACCTTGAGACTCTACCGCCTTCTTGATCAACCCCAATGATAATATCAGTTTTTATGGCATGGATTGAATCACATAAATCGCGTACTTGTTGGGGCGTGTCAACATTACGGGCAAATAGTATAATACCGCCCACAACCTGTTCACGAATCAAAGCACGGTCTTCTTTTGTCAGCTGCGTGCCTGCCACATCAATCATTAAAGCACCGTACATACAGTTACCTCATTATTTCATTTCAAATATTCGTATTAATTCGATATTATTGCAGTTAAAGTATTTAAAGCCAACAATTGACCCCAATATCTTTATTATTCTACATTTTTTTATTCTATCGTTATTATTCATAGTTGATGCCTACAGCTAAAGAACGTTAAAAGCTAAAGAATGTGAAAGATAAGTTGTACAGTTTTAATCACTTAAAAAATATTTGTTGTGATAATATCGAATCATTATAGTTTGTAAAATCAAGCGAGAGTATATATGAAGTTTCAACCAACACAATTGGTACTTGGCGTTGCTGCAATCGGTGTTGCAGGAATTGTATTTTCCCAAAGTTATACAGAAGCTGTCGCCGCTGAACATTCAGCTTTTGATGCGACACCTGAGCAAAGATTGACCACTCGCCAAGTAGCCGCACTGCTGGATAGGGGACATTATTCTAACCGTCGACTTGATCAAGATATGGGCCGAAAAATTTTAGATATGTATTTTGATCGTCTCGATCCAAACCATACTCTGTTTTTACAATCTGATATCGATGAGATGACCCGCAAATATGGTGCTCAATTCGCAAATCTATTGAAACGAGGCGATCTAAATGCCGTTCAGGATATATTCGATCGTTATACACAGCGTTCAAATGAATATTATAGCTACGCGCAAAACTTTTTGTCGCAAGATATAAACTTGAATCGAGATGATTCGGTGGTGCTCGATCGACAAGAAGCCCCGAGATTTAAAACGGCAAAAGATCAAAGAGACTATTGGGATAGGCAGTTAACACTACAAGTTATTAATCTTACCTTAGCGCAAGAAGAAGACAAAGCAAAAGATGAGCTTTATCGTAAAAATCCTGAACTTACCAAAGGTAATGACTTAATATTGGGAGAGGATAGATCTCCTAAACAGATATTGCTAAGCCGCTTAAACCGTCAAAAAGAACAACTTGAACGTATCAAAAGTGATGAGATCATGGAGTCGGTACTAAACAGTGCGACCCTTACCTATGATCCGCACAGTAATTATTACGCGCCAATTCAAGCGGTTGAGATGCAAGTGCAGTCCAATTTGCAGCTCGAAGGTATCGGTGTGTCTATTAGACCTTACCGTAAAAACCCTGACTACACTCAAATAGTGACATTAGTCGATGGAGGGCCTGCTGCAAAGTCAGGTCAAGTGCTGCCCAACGATTTAATCATCGCTGTCGCCAAAGATGGTGAAAAACTACAAGATGTGGTGGGGTGGTCGACACGGGAAGTGGTGTCTTTAATCCGCGGGAAACGGGGTACTGATGTTACTGTTAAACTAAAACAGCCCAATAGTCCTGATGCGGCCGCACGTACGGTGGTGATTACTCGTGATATTATCGAACAAGAAGATGCAGGTGTTACGCACCGTGTTATCGAGGTCACGCCTACTGGTAGCGAAGAAGTTAAGCGTATTGGGGTGCTTGAGATTCCAAGCTTTTATCTAAACTATCAAGCGCGCCGTAATGGGCAAGACTATCGCAGTGTCAGTATAGATACTCAAACTGAGCTCAAAAAGCTTATTGAAAAAGGTGTTGATGGCCTGGTTGTTGATTTAAGAAATAATCCTGGAGGGTCATTAGATGAAGTGGCCAAAATGCTAGGTTTATTCTTAAAAGAAGGCCCTCTTGTTCAGATTCGCGACAATCGCGGTAATGTTCAAGTTTATAAAGATACTGATGGCGGTAAGCAGCTCTATTCAGGCGATATGGTAGTGCTTACAAACTTAGCATCTGCCTCCGCTTCTGAGATCTTTGCGGCGGCGATTCAAGATTATGGACGTGGTTTGGTCGTTGGTAGTACGACTACAGGAAAAGGTTCGGCGCAAATACAATTGGATAGTTTGGCCTTAGGGTCTGCAACCTTGACTCAGCGAAAATTTTATAGAGTGACAGGGGGCAGTACGCAAAATAAAGGAGTAGTTCCTGATGTTGAGCTGGTAAATATATATGAAGGTGCTGAATTTAGTGAGCGTGATCAAAAATACGCCATGAAATGGGACACCATAAAAACATCCCCCTATAAACCTGAAGGTAAGTTTACAAGCGATACGCTCGAAACCTTGAACCAGCAGTCTCAGATTCGTCAAAACTTGAACCCTCATTTTGTTTATTTGGATACTCTAAATAATATACGCAATATGGAAGATGACACAAAGGCGGTGACGTTAAACATCAATGAACGCCGAGCGCATCAAAAACGTATCGAACAAAAAACGCTACAAGCAGAGAATGCCCGACGCATTGCACAAGGCAAAAAACCGTATGACAATTGGACTCAATATCAAGCTTCTATAGAATCACTATTTGAAGAGCGTAGTCGTATGAAAAATGATGAGAGACCAAAATTGCCTGAGAGCGAAGCCTATGTGATTGAAGCGGCGAAAATAATGTTAGATGCTAATCGTCTAAAACGTGCTCAATAGCTTATTTATTTATAATGTAATAAGTTGAGACTGTTTCTTTATAGTAATGTAAATTAGCTCGGTGTATTTAAAACATAAGGTTCCGGGACTAGTTTTGCTATCAGAGACAATATGCAGTAAGTAAATGATTGAATTTATATAAGTTTAAAGGCTTAATATAGATAATTTTTAAGTATGTAAGTATATGCTTACATCATTATACGCATTAGCTACTTACATACAGTTACTTAATTTGAGATTATAGCTCTACGGCATCAAGGATGATGACTCAAGGATAGAGTATCCAAATCATTTTAAACTAACTTAGATTAAAGTATCCTAAACGCTAGTTTAGTAAGCAGGTTTTATAAGCTAACACTATAGTATGTTTCGAATTTTAATTTACCGTTTATTGATAGGCTACTGTTATCGCTTTATGTCTTATTTATATATCTAGTTTGATATTTTAATTTGATATTGGTTTAAACTTAGCGATAACTAAGTAAAGATACTCATTCAAAAATCTTTTTAAGATTTTGATTATATAAAGCAGGATGCTTTTAGTCTTTGAATATTTAAGGATGAATATTTGAAGACACTTTGTCAGGATGACAATCAATTAAGCTGCATAATTTAATTATGCGGCTTTGTTGTTTTTATAGTCTTTAATTCCTAATAATTGTGTTTAAGGGTTTAAATCCAGAAGTATGCGCTTAGGGTTTATGAGCAATATTATTTTCTTTACAAACACTTACGTAGTTTTTAATGTAAATATAATTTTATTAATGCATCTTTCTCTTTGATTGTTTATTACATTAATAGTTTATAACTATAATTGTTTAAAAATAGGTACCTCCTAATCTATTATTCGTATTAGTAACGAGCTATAGCAAACTATTGATTTAGTTAACTATAATTTAATCTTTAAAATGGTAATACAAGAGTAGACTCGAGGTTTTACATTAGTGATATTGCTGTGTAAGCATATGCTTACACATCAATACGATATTACGACTTACATATAATTACATAATTTGAGATTATAGCTCTACGGCATCAAGGATGATGACTCAAGGATTGAGTACCTTAAAATTTTTATATTTTATTGTCTGTATTAGGGATGATTGCTATTTAAAGATCGATTAACGAAATATTTAGTTGTATATTTCAAATAGCATCTATGAACAGAGTGTCTAGATTGATATTGTGTCATGGGTAACGTAAGGAAACATTATTATTTATAGATTGACAGGATGTTAAATCTATAAGTGATTAGTAATACACTAGAGCAAGGATGCTATTTATTATTTACAAGGCTAGGATGGTCTATAAATAATAACTGTTAGGATGACTAAAAAGAGCCGTATATCTATGATATGCGGCTCTTTGTATATGTATAAGTTTTTTTAAGAGCAATTTGATCTAAATTTTTTGGTTTAAGCTAGAGTGTGTCAGTTGGATTATAATTTTACGTAATATTACGCGTCACGTGCCACACTACCTTGTAAGAGTTCTGGCAATTCAAGCACTTCAAACTCTGAGTTCTCTAAATGCTCAGGTCGAGCAATAACCAATGCTTCAAATCCTGTGCCTGATGGACTAGAAATGGCGTTCACCACTTTTATTTTATCTAGATTGTCTCCTTCATAAGGTGTTTGACCCTCGCCTTTTATACGATGCAGAAATGCTTTTGGAGAGGCTTTGAAATATATACGTGCAATGACTTCTTGACCTAAATAGCATCCTTTATCGTAATCTACTCCGCCACGTTGATGCAGTCGCAGCTCTTGGGGTTGAAACATCCCTTGAGTCGCGGCAACTATCCAATAATTACCCGTTTCAATACTACGCGCCATCCAAGCATCCACATCGCTATTACTCGCGTCTTGGGTGAATGTTGCTTCCTTTTCCACATTATCAGAATCCAATACGCACGGATATACAGGAATAGGGTCAGTTGTAGAAAACTTTGAAAACGCGCCGAACTTTTTGATGTGTGCTTGCAAACTTGGCATCAGATCGGCGCTTAAGACCAAATCAAATTGGTTTTCATCCTTCTTTTTAACCCACATACCAAAATCTATACGACCTTTTAAATTTGCTAGTGCGACTGGCTGATAGCTAAGTCCAATTTTGGTAACGTCAGCTGTAAGCTGATTTTGTAGAAATTTTTCGGCATCATTACCTTCTAGCGTGATCATCTCAAATGAAGGAGCAGTCATATTTAATACCTCTTTTATTATCTTTGATGTTGTCATCTTATTTGAGGGTTTTATCATACCCATTTATTGTCATTGGTTATTTTATAATAATAATGAAGTTGTTGTTCTCCATAAAGATAGGTTGTGTTGATGTTTTTTAAATGAACAGTGAGGCGATTATCTTATTCATAGGTTAAGATCTTGTAGATCAGCATTGTTATTGTAGTATGAAAGTTTTGAAATAAGCTTTGGAATAAGCAAAGTCTAAACAACTAGCGTACAATAGTATTGAACGACCTATATGCAAAATATGCGTGCGTTCGCGCATCAAATAACACTTAAAATTGAGGTTTATATGAGTTTACCGAATTGTCCAAATTGTGATTCTGATTTGACTTATGAAGACGGAGCGCTGCTGGTTTGCCCTATGTGTGCTCATGAATGGACAGCATCAGAAGCTGAAGATGACAGTTCTGATTCAAATGAAGCGGTTATCCGTGATGCTGTTGGTAATGAGTTAAAAGATGGCGATGCGGTGACGGTGATCAAAGATCTAAGAGTTAAAGGGTCGTCTACTCCTATCAAAGTCGGTACTAAGGTTAAAAGCATACGTTTATTACACGATGCGCCAGATGATCATGATATTGACTGTAAAGTGGATGGGTTTGGGCCGATGAAGCTTAAATCTTCAGTCGTCAAAAAAGCCTAGTAATTAAGATGATTCATAAAAGTGGCGCAGCTAAAAAGATTGCGCCATTAAAATGAGAAATATCTAGATCACTTGGGCTGTGACTGGTTTATAGTATCTATAAAATATGCTAAATCTACAAACTCTGTATACTCTACAATATCTTTAACCTTACTTCTTAAGCCAATAAACAAACATTTCAATAAGTCGTCTAGTTGGGCTAATAGATGAACTACTCAATATGCTTTCGTGAGGCTTATCAAATACGATAAGTTATCGCCCATAAATCACATTTTATGTGCATGATTCACTACATCTAAAATAAATCTAATCTTATGATTATTAACTAAGTTTTAATGATTAAAACTGTATGGTTTATGAACCCATAATACTTTTATGGGTTTACGTGATACAATCATAGTATAAGGAATAGGAAGCAATTTTCGAGAGAATTAATCGTGTAAAATGCTATAATAATTTTATAAAATCGCATGTAAGTTAAGTGGTTGTTTATAGCTTTTTTAATAGTGATTGTCGTTAATTGACCCTTTTCAGATCTATGTCTTTTTTGAAGTATTTATTAGCAATAAACTTTATTTTAATATAAGTATTGGATCAGTGTTCTGAAGTCATTTTATGTATCTATTATTTTCTAAGTAGCCGTTAAGGAGTTTGTATGTCGAAGAAAGAGAATCACAAGCAGAAAGGTAAAAAGACTGAAAAAATCGATGACAGCTACGTCACTGATAAAAAAGGCATAGAGAAATACGAGACAAAAAAGAAAAAGGAAGGGTCACGTATTAAAACCAAAGAAGTGATAGATGATGTATTACTAAAAGATTTAAAAGAAGGCGATACAGAACATCTATCAGAGCACCTGCAATCTTTGATTCATGATGCCTCTCCTGATGATCTTGTCGTGCTTAAGGATTTGTTTGCAGAGCATGCGCTGGCCAACAAGGTTAAAACAGGCATCAAAAAAGATGATGAATTGTCTGACAACTGGCGTCAAGGCGGTTATCCTTATAAGAATCGTTTATCACGTAAAAATTACGAAAAGCAAAAATATCACCTACAGGTTGAGCTACTAAAGCTGCAAAAATGGGTAAGAGACACGGATCAAAAAGTCGTCATCATCTTTGAAGGACGTGATGCCGCGGGTAAAGGTGGGTCAATCAAACGCTTTATGGAGCATTTAAACCCTCGTAGTGCTCGTGTGGTTGCACTAGAGAAGCCAACTGACCGAGAGCTTGGTCAATGGTATTTCCAGCGTTATATTCAGCATCTACCTTCTGTTGGTGAAATGGTATTATTTGACCGTTCTTGGTATAACCGTGCGGGTGTTGAACGGGTAATGGGCTTTTGTACAGATGAGCAGTACGAAATTTTTATGAAGCAGACGCCTGAATTTGAAAAACATCTTATAGATTCTGGTATTCATTTAATCAAGTTTTGGTTCTCTGTGAGCCGTGATGAGCAGCGTCGCCGCTTTAAACAGCGTGAAGGCCACCCCCTTAAACAGTGGAAATTATCCCCTATTGATATGGCCTCATTGGATAAGTGGGACGAATACACCCTTGCTAAAGAAGCGATGTTCTACAATACAGATACCGCAGAGTCGCCTTGGATTGTTATTAAATCAGACTGCAAAAAACGTGCGCGTCTAAACGCCATGCGTTATGTTTTAAATAAACTTCCGTATGAAGGTAAAGATGCTAAGCAAGTAGGCAATGTAGATCCATTGATTGTGGGACGTGCAGGCGCACTCTATGAGCTTGGTGAGAAGGATGATTTAGCAATTTCATAATGTTGGCTTTTGATTTTAAAAAAAGGAGCATTGAGCTCCTTTTTTTTATGTGTTTAAGAGTACAAAAATGTATGTCACTTTTAGCCACATTAACAAATTGAAGACTCGATCAAGTTGCAGACACGCCCCAATATCAAAATATATAAATAAGCGTTTCATACTAACTTTCGGGAAAATTTTATAAGACTATAAAAATATATATAGGAGAAAGTTATGTTGTATTTTGCTTGGATATTGGGACTGGGTTTTGTAGTCTTGCTATCGATATCAAATGCGATATGGCTTGAAAATGCGGAAGGTCGTTTGGAGTCCATTGAAGCAGAACGCGAGTGATTAAAAAATCTTGAACATGATCATTAGAATGACCGTTGATATTATTCACTTAGATTCTTGAATATTAGATTCTTAAATTTAAGTAGTTTTATGGTTTGATACAAAGTGGGCTCATATGAGCCCGCTTTTTTTTGTTACCATATGCAATAAACTAAATAAATTCTATAACGCCCCTATTATTAATTTTATCTATTGCGAGAGAATAATATGAGTACTAAAAACGAACAACTTTTTCTACAAGCTAAAAAACATATTCCAGGTGGCGTAAATTCGCCAGTAAGAGCTTTTGCAGGAGTTGGTGGCACGCCTATATTTATGCACAAAGCCAAAGGTAGCAAAATCTATGATACCGAAGACAATGAATATATCGACTACGTGGGCTCATGGGGCCCCATGATTTTGGGTCATGCCCATCCTAAGGTTATAGACGCCGTTAAGTCAGCTGCTGAAGATGGCTTAAGCTTTGGTACACCCACCACATTTGAAACGTCAATAGCTGACACCATTTGTGAATTGGTACCAAGTGTCGATATGGTACGCATGACCAACTCAGGCACAGAGGCCACCATGAGCGCGATCCGCTTGGCTAGAGGCTATACAGGACGCGATAAAATTGTAAAGTTCGAAGGCTGTTATCACGGGCATTCAGACAGCTTACTGGTGAAAGCAGGCTCAGGTATGTTAGACATAGGCGAGCCGACATCAAAAGGTGTACCTGCAGACTTTGCTAAGCATACCATCACCTTACCTTATAATGACCCAAAAGCTATTAAAGAATGCTTTAAGAAATGGGGTGATGAGATTGCTTGCGTGATTGTAGAACCCATCGCAGGCAACATGAACATGATTATACCCACTCAAGAGTTTCATGACACCTTGCGTGAAGAATGTACCAAAGGCGGGGCGGTTCTTATTTTTGATGAAGTTATGACAGGATTTAGGGTTGATTTGCATTGTGCTCAATCTTATTTCGATATTGAACCTGATTTAACCTGTTTTGGTAAAATTATTGGCGCAGGACTCCCTGTTGGGGCGTTCGGTGGTAAACGTGAGATTATGGAATGCATTGCGCCCTTAGGCGGTGTGTACCAAGCGGGCACACTATCTGGTAACCCGTTGGCCATGCGTGCAGGTATTGCTATGTTTGAAGACATCACTGTCGACGGCTTTCATCAATTAGTAGCTGACAAAGTCAGCTACTTAGTAAACGGCATTCAAACTGCGGCTGACAAACACGGTATTGAGATGCGCAGCACCAATCTTGGCGGTATGTTTGGACTATTCTTTGTAAAAGATGCGTCTACAGGCGTGCCTCAAAACTTTGACGAAGTCACAGATTGTGATGTTGATAAGTTCAATACATTTTTCCACGCTATGATAGATAAGGGTATATATTTAGCCCCTTCGGCGTATGAAGTTGGCTTTATGTCATCAAAACATACTCAAGAAGATTTGGATGCTACCATTCATGCGGCGGATGAGGTATTTGCGCAGATGTCTAACGCCTAAATTTTATTCAATTATTCTCTGATTTTAATCGTCATAGTTTGTTAGAATGAGATTCTGAGTGCTTTTGCACTCAGATTATTAACAATTCAGCTTATAATTTTTATACGTTATAAAGCGTAAAAAATATAAATTGGGTCACTCACTATACCCTCTTATTTTTGCATTAATTTAAGGTACATTACTGCTTATGCCTAATAATTTTCTTCAAGATAATGAGCTGTTGGCGGCCATTGATATTGGCTCTAACAGCTTTCATTTAGCCATAGCCCGTCTGGATCATGGTGAAGTTAGAAAAATTGCTTCTATGTCTGAAAAAGTGCAATTGGCTGCCGGCTTAGATGAAAATAAAGTATTAAGTGAAGAAGCCCAGCAGCGAGGATTAGAATGCCTTGCTCGGTTTATGGGAAGACTGGACTCGGTATCTTCTGACAGGCTGCGTATTGTTGCAACCAACGCGCTGCGTCAAGCGAAGAACGCAGAGGAATTTATAATGCGCGCCAATCGAATACTACCAAAGCCGATTGAGATTATCGCAGGTCGTGAAGAGGCCCGTCTGATTTATCTTGGGGTATCACATACCAATGCCAGTAGTGATAAGCGATTGGTTATTGATATTGGCGGCGGTTCGACTGAGTTTATTATTGGTCAAAAGTTTGAGCCTTTATTAACAGAGAGTTTGCAGCTCGGCTGCGTGGCGCATACCAAGCGCTTTTTTGACGATGGTAAGATCACCGAAAAAGCGTTTGAACATGCTATTGCCGATGCCCGAAAAGAAGTGCTACGTATCAGTGGCACCTATCAAAAGACAGGTTGGAGCAGTGTCATCGGGTCAAGCGGGACTATAAAGGCGGTACGTAATGTATTAGTCTCTAAAGGGTGGGCGAACGAACAAGAATGTATTACCTATCAAGGGGTGAAAAACCTTCAAAAACACTTAATAGAAGTAGGACGTGTAGAAGATATTGATTTGGATGGCGTTAAAGAGCATCGAAAATCAGTTTTTCCTGCTGGAGTTGCCGTATTAAGAGCCGCAATGAAAATTCTAGGAATCGAAACCATCGCTTATTCTGATGGTGCGTTACGTGAAGGTGTGATGTACGATATGCTTGGGCGTTTCGCGAGCGAGGATGTACGAGATCGCAGTGTACAAGCTTTGATAGAGCGTTATTCAGTAGATAAAAAGCAAGCGACTCGTGTGGTAAAAACTTGCGAGCATTTGTTCGATTATTCACATGACCTGCTTGATTTTAATAGTGAAGATGGTGATTTATTACGCCGTGCAGCCTATCTACATGAGATTGGTTTGGCCATTAGTCATAGTGGCTACCATTATCACAGCGCATATTTACTAGAACATTCTGACATACCCGGATTTTCGCAAGTAGATCAGCTGCGAATGTCACAGTTAGTACGCAACCATCGCCGTAAGCTTAAATCTGACAATTTTGATCAGGC
The DNA here is from genome assembly GCF_057396255.1 of Psychrobacter sp. CX21. Taxonomy (NCBI): domain Bacteria; kingdom Pseudomonadati; phylum Pseudomonadota; class Gammaproteobacteria; order Moraxellales; family Moraxellaceae; genus Psychrobacter; species Psychrobacter sp. CX21. The sequence goes on from NZ_JBXYJG010000026.1 coordinate 19,053, forward strand.
AGAAATCGTAGGTGGGGATGATCTTATCTATCTCTGCCTTTTATTGCGTTTGGCAGTATTGGTGCATCGTAGTCGCAATGATCAGGATAGAAGCGCTTTAGCACTAAAGATATCCGATAAAGACACATGGGAGGTAAGCGTTGATTCAGATTGTAGCGGTGAGGAATACGATTTGATTGTATCTGATTTAAAAGATGACATTGATCAGTTCAAAAAGTGGGGCGTTGACTTAAATGTGGTTTATAAGCCCCTTAATTAATGACAATCGTTGCAGCATCATTTTTTTGCGAACCTATTTATTTTTATTACCTATAAATAGCGATATCTATAAGTAGCTTTATCTATGAATAACTATATAAAGGAAATAATATGAGTGCAGTTTGGAGCAGTGTCGGTCTTGCAAGGCATGCCAAACGCCCTTTATTCTTAGATTATGTTGGGCAGCTCTTCACCGAGTTTGATGAGTTACATGGCGATCGAGCGTTTTCAGATGATAGAGCGGTGATAGGCGGCTTGGCCAGATTTAATGGTGAGCCTGTACTCATCATAGGCCAGCATCGAGGACGTAGTACGCGAGAGCGTATCGCTCATAATTTTGGTATGGCGTATCCCGAAGGCTATCGCAAAGCAATTCGTTTAGTGAAACTTGCTGAACGTTTTAAATTACCTGTGATGACCTTTGTGGATACTCAAGGGGCTTATCCTGGCGTAGGTGCTGAAGAGCGGGGTCAGGCACAAGCCATTGCTCAAAGTATCGCTACATTTAGTAGTTTAAAGACACCTATCATTGTGACCATTATTGGTGAGGGCGGCTCTGGCGGGGCATTAGCGATTGGCGTAGGGGATAGAGTGAATATGCTCCAAAATAGTATATATTCTGTCATTTCGCCTGAAGGCTGCGCGTCTATACTTTGGAAAACGGCTGAAAAAGCACCAGAAGCTTCCAATGCGCTAAAGCTTAATGCTGATAACTTATATCAGCTGGGTTTAATTGACACCATCATCGATGAGGGTGAGGGCGCTCATGTCGACTCTAAATTGGTCATGTCCAATCTTAAAAAGTTATTAACCCAGCAACTCAAAGAGTTACAACAATTAGACGCCGATACATTGGTAGAAAAACGTTATGAGCGCTTGAAAAGCTTTGATTCTACATTAAGTTTAAATACAAATGACAGCTAAGTTAAGGCGAAAAAACAGATAAAGCAATGCGTAATTAAAGAAACGAGCCTTGAGCTCGTTTTTTTTGGTTTGTATAGTAGTAAAGCTAGTCTGAATTAAGAGATGGTATTAATATATAATATAATATATATTAATTAAGCAATTGGTTTTATTTCATAACTGCTTATAAGAGTCTGTAATTCAAACAAATGTTGGTGATACTGACAAAACATTAAGCATCATTGATGGTATCATTATAGGCCTAGGAGTCTACTATGGTAATTGGTGGGGGTTGATAGGTTTAGTGCCTTTAATAACAGGGCTAACTCGTTCTTGTCCGCTTTACACCATACTCGGTATGAACACTTGCAAAACTAGATAGTATGAGCCCCATTTAAGGAGCCCATCCTGAATTCTGTGTAACTGCAATTTAGATTAAATGCTTACTAACACGCTCATCGAACATAATCATAAATCGATTAAGAGCAGACGTCCAGTTACGGATGGGCATCGACCACTTTTTAGACGCCTGCTGAGTCGCTAGATAAACAACCTTTAACGCCGCTTGATCAGATGGGAATATCTTACGCTTATTCACAGCGGTACGAATCACGCTATTTAATGACTCGATAGCATTGGTCGTATAAATGGCTTTTCTAATGTCTTTCGGGTAATCAAAGAACACGGTTAAGCCCTCCCAATTATTGCGCCAAGAGGTAACCACATGCGGGTATTTATCGCCCCAGATCTCATTAAACTGCTCAAGGCTAGCCTCTGCCAGCTCAAGCGTATCAGCACCATAAACCGCCTTTAAACCAGCCGCTACTTTTTTTCTATCTTTCCATGGTACAAACTTCATAGAGTAACGTACCATATGCACAATACATAGCTGAACCTGTGTGTTTGGATATACCGTATTAATTGCCTCGCTAAAGCCTTTTAAACCATCCACACAGGCAATAAGAATATCTTGAACCCCACGGTTTTGTAGTTCAGTGAGAATACCTAGCCAGAACTTAGCGCCTTCATTCTCCGATAGCCACATACCCAGTAGCTCCTTTTTGCCCTCAAGATTGACGCCTAAGGCCAGATAGATGGCTTTATTAATGATTTGCTTGTCTTGACGTACTTTAACGACAATGCAGTCTAAATATACGATAGGATATAAGCTACTTAGTGGACGATTCTGCCATGCTGTGATGTCATCTATGATGTTGTCAGTAACCCTTGATACGAGACTGGTTGAGATATCAACGTCATAGATATCTTTGATACTCTCAACAATCTCAGTGGTTGTCTGGCCTTTGGCGTAAAACATGATGATTTTATCATCGAGCCCAGTGATACGAGTTTGATGCTTTGCAACCAATACAGGATCAAAGCTTCCTTCACGGTCTCTGGGTGTAGATACTTCAATCTCACCTGTGTCACTGCGCACTGTCTTTTTGGTGTGACCGTTGCGCTTGTTTGGGGTATCCGCCTTTTCATGCTTAGGATAGCCTAGATGCTCTTCCATCTCGGCTTCTAATGCAGTGTCAATAAATGACTGCATGAGCTCTTTTTGAAATGCTTTGATGTCTTCAAAGCTGCCAACGTGTTTGGCCATTTGTTCGGCTAGTTTTTTTAGTTCTGTTTGTTTTGTCATTGCTTATTCTCCTTTACTATGGATTATAAGCAGTTACACAAAGTTTGGGAAAGTCTC
>NZ_JBXYJG010000027.1:0-21822 GCF_057396255.1 Psychrobacter sp. CX21
GAGACTTTCCCAAACTTTGTGTAACTGCTTATAATCCATAGTAAAGGAGAATAAGCAATGACAAAACAAACAGAACTAAAAAAACTAGCCGAACAAATGGCCAAACACGTTGGCAGCTTTGAAGACATCAAAGCATTTCAAAAAGAGCTCATGCAGTCATTTATTGACACTGCATTAGAAGCCGAGATGGAAGAGCATCTAGGCTATCCTAAGCATGAAAAGGCGGATACCCCAAACAAGCGCAACGGTCACACCAAAAAGACAGTGCGCAGTGACACAGGTGAGATTGAAGTATCTACACCCAGAGACCGTGAAGGAAGCTTTGATCCTGTATTGGTTGCAAAGCATCAAACTCGTATCACTGGGCTCGATGATAAAATCATCATGTTTTACGCCAAAGGCCAGACAACCACTGAGATTGTTGAGAGTATCAAAGATATCTATGACGTTGATATCTCAACCAGTCTCGTATCAAGGGTTACTGACAACATCATAGATGACATCACAGCATGGCAGAATCGTCCACTAAGTAGCTTATATCCTATCGTATATTTAGACTGCATTGTCGTTAAAGTACGTCAAGACAAGCAAATCATTAATAAAGCCATCTATCTGGCCTTAGGCGTCAATCTTGAGGGCAAAAAGGAGCTACTGGGTATGTGGCTATCGGAGAATGAAGGCGCTAAGTTCTGGCTAGGTATTCTCACTGAACTACAAAACCGTGGGGTTCAAGATATTCTTATTGCCTGTGTGGATGGTTTAAAAGGCTTTAGCGAGGCAATTAATACGGTATATCCAAACACACAGGTTCAGCTATGTATTGTGCATATGGTACGTTACTCTATGAAGTTTGTACCATGGAAAGATAGAAAAAAAGTAGCGGCTGGTTTAAAGGCGGTTTATGGTGCTGATACGCTTGAGCTGGCAGAGGCTAGCCTTGAGCAGTTTAATGAGATCTGGGGCGATAAATACCCGCATGTGGTTACCTCTTGGCGCAATAATTGGGAGGGCTTAACCGTGTTCTTTGATTACCCGAAAGACATTAGAAAAGCCATTTATACGACCAATGCTATCGAGTCATTAAATAGCGTGATTCGTACCGCTGTGAATAAGCGTAAGATATTCCCATCTGATCAAGCGGCGTTAAAGGTTGTTTATCTAGCGACTCAGCAGGCGTCTAAAAAGTGGTCGATGCCCATCCGTAACTGGACGTCTGCTCTTAATCGATTTATGATTATGTTCGATGAGCGTGTTAGTAAGCATTTAATCTAAATTGCAGTTACACAGAATTCAGGATGGGCTCGTAAAATCATAGTAGCTATTAAAAAATAACTTATGCATAGCGAGCACCTAATTTGAAGCTTATGTAATTACAGTTGTTTATCAAACTCAAGGTTATATCTTTCGTTACGCAGCGGAACACTAGGCTATGCTAGCTACTAAACCTTTATGCCTAGTAAGTTTCATTCAATCGGCACGCTATTTCGAAAAGGTGAGGTTCGAAATACTTATCGTATAAATCTCGATACTGAGTATATATATTAATCAAACCACATGTTTAAACCTTATATGACCATCAAACTGCTAGGCAAACTATACCCCAAAAGCTACAGCCCGTTGCCATACTTTATCGAAAAGGTGCCGGCAGGTTTTCCTTCGCCTGCATCGGGCTATGTAGAAACCAGTATCGATTTAAACGAGCTTTGCATCAGCCACCCCAACGCGACTTTTCTAGTACGTGTTGGTGGGTTGTCTATGATTGATGCAGGCATCCATCCTGAAGACTTACTTGTTGTTGATCGAAGCCTTGAGGCACAACACTGTGACATCATTGTCTGTGCCGTTAATGGTGAGTTTACTGTTAAAGAGCTGTGCCTTGAACCAACACCTAAGCTGGTAGCTTATAATGATAATTTTGAAGATATTCCCCTATGTGATGATATCGACTTTGAAATCTTTGGTGTGGTCAAAAACATCATTCGGGAAGTGAAACGTGGACGAGGGCAGCGTCGTCGTTTTGACTTTTAAATCTATCGCTTCTTGCTCGCCCTTTTTACACATTATTTCTCCTGTAATTAATCTCGATTAATCAACTCTTAAATATAAAGCGACAACAGCCGTCGTAAGCCTCTTGCTGACTCTATTCTTGCATGAAGTAACTCTGCTATCTTAATAAGGTAGTGTGAGTAATTAGAAGCGTCACAGCATTTTACCCATTCACGGTGATAACAAGTAGATAAGAGTCGACCATGTATGCTCTAATAGATTGCAATAGCTTTTACGCTTCCTGCGAAAAGCTGTTTAGCCCTGACCTTAAAAACAAACCTGTTGTCGTTTTATCTAACAATGACGGCTGCGTGGTTGCGCGCTCACCAGAAGCGAAAGCCTTAGGTATTAAAATGGCCGTGCCTTATTATCAAGTCAAGGACTTCTGTGCTCAAAATAACGTCGCAGTGTTTAGTTCAAATTATGCGCTGTATGCAGATATATCGCAGCGGGTTATGAGTACTTTAGAGTCGCTGTGCCCTACGGTCGAAGTGTATTCGATAGATGAGGCTTTTTTGTACCTTGCCGATTACCCGGTGGCCATGCAAGATTTAGATGCCTATGCTAAACAGATTAAGCAAATTGTTGAGATGTATACAGGTATCCCTGTTGGTGTTGGGATAGGGGAGACCAAGACACTGGCAAAGCTGGCTAACTATGCTGCTAAGAAATACCCCGCTACTAAAGGAACCTGTGTATTAACCAATCCAAGATGGATTAGGCGACTGATGCAGATTACAGATGTTGGAGAGGTCTGGGGTGTGGGCAGACGTTATAAAGATAGGCTCAATGCAATGGGGGTTGAGACTGTATATCAATTGGCAATTTGCGAGTCTGAAAAAATCCGTCAGCACTTTGGGGTGGTATTAGAGCGAACGTGTCTAGAGCTAAATGGGCAACCTTGTCTTGATATTGAAACCATTGAACCCAAAAAGCAAATCATCTCTTCACGGTCATTTTCAAAACGCATTACCGCTCAAACGGATCTAACAGAAGCGGTGTGCGCTCATGCCTCACGTGCGGCTAACAAGCTGCGTCGTCAAAACAGCGTATGTAGTGTTATGACTGTATTTGCCAAAAACAGTGCGTTTAATAAAAACGAGAAATATATACCCATATCAGGTCAATATCAGTTTGAAACACCAACTGCGGATAGCAGAGAGCTAGTTAAAGCAGCCAGACTCGTACTGGACAAAATCTTTAAAGACAATATTCGTTATGCGAAGGCTGGCGTTATGCTATCGGGGATTTGTCAGCACGATGAGGTACAGCTTGATTTGTTTAGTGCAGAAGTCGATGCACAAACTGATGACAAAGAACAGGCACTTATGGCGGTAATGGATGAGCTAAATAGCAAATATCAAGCAGACAAACATCAGCAAAGCGCTCTGTTTATAGCCAGTGAAGGGATTAAAGAAAATCAAAAATGGCAAATGAGTCGTGAGCTTCTAAGCCCTTGCTATACAACCCGAGTGAGTGATGTGATTGTGGCAAAATAAGGTGGTTAATTGAATTGACCTAAACCTTTTTCGTCATAATCACATTAAACCACTCCTCATCTCGATCTTCTCTTAGGTCAGAGGTAATCCAGCAATCATACTCAATCGTACAGTCGACGCGAAGCTGATTCAGCACCTCTAACAACCGCTCTTCATTTATATCACAGAAAAATCGCTCACCATCGTATCTTTCAGCGTCGCCATGCTTAAAAGAGGCGTACATAATGCCCTCAAACTTTAAGGTTTTGATTAAATCCGCCATTAGGTAAGGCAGTGCTTTAAAAGGAACATGCAATAAAGAAGCGCATGCCCAAATGCCCGTGAACTTATCCTCCCAACCTTGGATTCTAATCTCATCAAACAGGACGTTTAGCCACTTAACCTCACTGAGCTCATAGTTTTTCTTATTAATATTAATTATCTCTGAGCTACCATCGATAGCAGTGACATTGATTGCGTATCTATTAGAGATCCAAAAGGCATCTCGACCAGAGCCACAGCCAACATCCAAGACATGATTGGGAATACCAAGATGAAACGGCAATTCATAAACAAACCTATCACATAAATCATTGGTTCGAAGATTTCTCGTTTGATTTATATAAGTTTCAGCGTTTTGGTTATAGTAGTTTAGAGTCTCTTTGGTTTTCATGTCTATCTACCTATTAAAAAGTACTGTCACCTTGCTTGGATGGTTGCCAAACGTGAATGAGCCTTTGTTTAGAGAAATCATAAGACTTTTGCAAAAACTGTTTTCGCTGAGTTTTTGTTCTACCCGTTTGAAGGATTAACGTTTCGCGCAGAGGATGATGGCTCTCAATTAAATACTCGTTACGTGTATTGAGTCTATCTAGTAACAGGGTAGAGGGGACTTGAGCAAACTTACCATCATGGCCGCGATTACAATCTTGGCAAGCAAGAACGAGGTTCCATATACCATCCACATTTACTGGTTGGCAGCAGCCTGCTTCGGCAACTTGAGGTTTCAGGGTGTGTGGAAAGAAGTGGTCGACATCAGCCAATTGAGTATCTTGAGAAGCAATACTGATCTCTTTAAAACAATAAAAGCAGCGGCTCTTCTGATAACCGTTTAGAGCACCACGTGAGCTGGTAATCCCAACACGGCGATGGCTTGGGTCATGAGAGAATAGTTGCTTAGTTTCTTGATCAAATTCAACGGCGACTAAGTTTTTATTTAGATTTAACTCCCAGGCTTTTTCAACCAGATTCCATCTTGATTCTGTTTCTTGATTCAAGTTTTCTGCTGAGTAGTCGAAGACGTAAAATAGCTTAAACAAGTTGTCCGTTAAGCGAATACCTTTATTAAATTTACGCTCATCGATAAAAAACTCTTCATCAATCACATCATAAAACCGTTCTTGTACCGCCTTTGTATTAACAACATGGAACGCATCTAGTACGTATTTAAAGCCTTCTTTGGTGGTGATATCAATGAGCTTAGTCTCAGTAATCGTCCCTTGGTTAAAGTCCATGCAAGCCTGAATAAACTTACTGCTTCTGGCAGTGCTTTGTTTGGGACTGTGCTTTAGGTGCTCGCATAGATGCATGGTATAGGGCAGGGCTAAGTCATCGAGTGTAATCAAATCTGATTTACTGTCTAAGCTCACATCAATAAGGCTTTTTGCCAGTGCAAATTTATAAGAAGCCGTGTTGCGGCCAAATAAAATAATGGCTCGCCAGTAGTTTTATAGAGTGGGTTCAACGTCAACGAAGTTCATAGCTGATTTATTCCTTCTTGATTTAAAACTTAGGGTTTATCTTCATCAATAGGAAGACTATCATCCATAACAAGCATCAAATGAACAAAATATCTAAGTAAAGGAGAGTACTTCCAAGTTCTTTTATTGGATGAAAAAGTGTTAGAGCCACTTCTTTTTTCTTCATTAGCAATACCTATTCTTATAGTAGTAGAGTTATTCTTTTTATATCGCATTTGTTTATACTGAGATTTGCTCAAAGCTTTTTCTAGCAATTTATCACTACAACTGATCAACCAATTTTTAGCAGGTAGTAGTTCCGTTGCAATATCAATGAAGCGCTTTAACTTTAGGTTGTCTGCTTGTGAAAAAGATATATAAGCTTTGCTGACAGTAACTTTCTGACTACAAGTCTTAATAAACCACTGCCAATTAACATCTGAATGAGTGCGTAATTTCGTTGCATTGTTTACCAAATGAGTAAGCAACCTATAGTCATTTTGCTCTTGTACGCTAAGAGGGCTAAGTTTGGTATTTCCAGAGAAATCAGGCTTAATAAAACGTAACTTACCACGAGTATTGGTTATGTTTGCAACTTGATAGGCTCTTTTCGCTAAAGTCTGAGCATCATCGTAGTTGATGTTTAGTATTGCGGCAACTTCATTGAGAGGCATACCCTTATCAGACAAAGAGAGTAACTGTTCAACGGTATTTATTCCATAGCGCATAAAAAGCTCATCTTTTTTAGTAGCTGCAAGATCATAAAGGCCTTGTTTATTAACATACTCTATGGCAAATACTGGTGATTTACGTTTTGGGTGGTTAATACGTCTAAATAAAAGAAGACGAATACTGAGCAAGCTAACCTTTTTATTATCAATAATAGCTTGGTTGTTACTAAGCTGTTTATAATTAATTCCTGTGATGTTATTGATAGTCTTAGTAGGAAGCTTAATATCTGCCTCACTAAGCTCATAAGTAGCCATTAAAGTGGCTATATGGTTATAGTATTCAAAACTGCGTTGAGGTGATAAATGCCCCATGATACCTGCTAATGCGTACCAGGTATCTTGAACATCAATGTGCTCACCCAATAGGCCGTGCTTAATACGTAACACATCTTCTTCATCGTAGTCTGTTAGTGACTGTATAAGATGTTTATGACCCATCAATACTAGAGAGAGATTAGTTAAGGCAGTATGGCGAAAGCCGTGGAAAGTATGGTTAATCTCTGGATCACTTTTAATTGTAATATCTTTTAAAACTCGTTTAAAAAGTTGTAGCGGTGCATGATCATTTAGTGGCTGACGGTCAGAGGATAGTGTAAAAATAAATCGATTAGGATTTGTGCCAATATTACTTTGTATAAAACTTAAAAAAAGTGTCAATTCATCCGGATTTAGCAATGCAAAAATAGGGATTCGACGAATACTACTTTGAGTTTTGGTTGAGCGATAACTATTAGGTCTTATTACTATAGACGGCTGTGATTGAGGTAAGCCTTAAATGTCATTGAACTTCAATCCCAGTATCTCTTTTTTTCGCATGCCAGTCCGATAGGCCAAGATAAAAATCAGTGCCAGCATGTCACGCTCTAAAATATTTACTGAGAGCAGTATCTGATTAATAATGGTTTTGTAAGCTTGTGGCGATATTAATTCAGACCGGACTCGTCGCCCTTTTTGTGAGTACTCAATAGTGACTCTAGGAAACTGGTATTTATCGCTAGCAAAGTTATGCATACGATTAAATAGCTTAGCAGAGTATCCAAGGTCCTTATTGCTTCGGGTAAAAGCTTTGTACTCTATAATATCTTCATAAAGTATCTCAAAATCCTCTTCCTCCCACGTATCTATTGCTTGACCCATAGTAAAATAGAGCCACTCATAGCCAATAGCCTTAATGCATTTCAAAATGCTTTTATTGCTGGGTGGCTTCTTTTGATTTAACAAGCTGAGTATCCAGTTCAGTAAAACTGTTTCACTTAGATCTTTATACTGATTGCAACGCCTTTCAATCCGTTCAATTAAAGTAGGAGGTTTATAACTGGGTCGCTTTTTCTTTAACTCTTCATCTAACTTAAAATCCTTAGTTAACTCACTAATCAAGTCCGATTTTCTGACCTTAACCTTTTTCTGGTCATTATCAATTGAGTGAGTATTGAAAGATTTACTGATATTAAGTTCGATAATATCTTTTAAATCATAATCAATGTTTTCTGGTTTATAGTTTTGATTTAATAACTGATCAAAGTTAGATGTGCTTAGTCCTGAAGTGTTTTGTCTACCTCGTAGTACGGTCACAGAGGCTTGATCTATATCAACATTATCTAATAGCTCCCAGTGGTAGCTTGCGTAGTACAATAGTGTTGCCAAAGTAGGCACCTTGATATCGAAAGGCTCAAGCACCGGCTTTAAAGTGTTAGCTAGATAGTCTTTAAGTTTCTTGTCAGTTAATTGGTACAGTGTCTTCTTAATTTCTTGTGTGTTAACTTGTTGGTGGTATCGCATAAGCCAGCATTGACTGACTAAGTCGATAATAATTTGTTTGGTATTAAAAAGGGTTTTGCTGTCTCTCGATCGTTCATTACCATAGTATTTTTGTTCAAATCTAGCTGATATAAAAGTTCTTTGATTAATAAACGGTTTATAGTCTTTTTCTAACAGTGCAATAAGCCATCCTTTAAGCATATTGCTTTCATTAATCCCACCATAAACAATGCCTGAAAAAATTAGCCAGCCTAAAATCTCATCTGAACTATATTCTTTTGTTTGATACCAGTGGTCGTGTACGATCCGAATAACTCGCTTTAATTGTTTACCCTGTTTAATCCATCTTTGATTTACAGTCAATGGATTAGGTTTGCTTGGTTTAGGTGGATGAAATATAGGGTAAAAATGCTCAGCCAACATAAAGTGCTGGTTTTGAAACTCAATAAAATCGTTAACACCAATACCTGCTTGTTTTTGCTTTCTTTTGGTTTTGAATTTTTGAGCTATTAATGTATTGCATTGCTGATGAAATTCACGATAACCTTTGTCAGAAATAGGTCTTAAGTTTTCATAAGTTTGGTAATGGAAGTTTGATGGGCTTAAATTCCAATATGACCACTGGCTGGTAAAACTTTCTAAGCAGGGTTTAAATATAAAACTTTCAACAGGCGCTGCTAATTGAAAGAATTTAGAAACTGACTTTAGGTATCTTATATTCCCAGGGTGCTCTTTCTGTAATCGTTCCCACAGTGTTTGTAACTCTGAAAACACTAGTATTTTAAGCTTCTCAGTTTCACTACTTTGATTATAAATTTCAGGGTAAGGAACATATTTTTTCTTTCGGCCATCAAATTTAGCTAACCCATCAACAATTTTAGGCGGATTTAGTTTAAGCATTATCGGTATCTCTGTAATAATGCAGCGTTGTGTTTTTTATTGTTTTAAGCTGAAGTGAAGTTGCGATATGTTCTAATATACCAGCAACACTTTTGATCTTTGATTTACTAAATGAGGACAGTTGTCCAAGAGCTTCTTGACGACCCTTTTCATGACCGATAACTGTGTTAATAAGCACTAGGTTGACGCCATATTTCTCAAGCTGTGTTCTCACAAAGTGACGAGTCCAGTAAGGGTCAGCATCGAGTATTTCATGAGTCATTTGGTAAGCATCACCTCGCTTAATATCCTTTAAGCTATCAGTACTGTCTGATAATAGCCTTAGCAAAGCGACTTCTTCTCCAAGACGGATTTCATCGACACATTTACTTACTCCATACTTTAAAGGATGATGTGTTTGGTAGTTTATGAGATAGGCTTGGTAGTCTGTTAAGTAGCGTACTAAGGTAGGACATAAGGGAACAAGTCTATGGTTTTGAACGCTCTTACTGGGCTTGTCATAAATTAGTAACCATCCTGATTCAAAATCAAGATCTGATATCGTACCAATGCCATTATTTGGTCGTACCCCTGTTAATGTGCAGAATACGTACCAGACTAAGATACTTGTCCGATTAAAGTGGATATCAGCATTTGGGCTGCGCTTAACCCATGCTTGAAGATCAGCCATAAACTTACGAACATAATCAAGTTTAAAGGCGAAGGCTGAACCTAATGTGTATTTATGCCAAGCAGTTATATACGACAAATCAAAGTTATTATTAGTATTTAACTTATTTAAAGCGGCTTTGTAGTGGGTAATTATCTCTTCACTTGTGTGACTGCTGTAATACATTGCTGGAGCATGAGGTGCAGGAACTCGGCATATGATATCTGCAATATGTGAATGACAACAGTTAGGTGTGTATCTAGAGAGTACAACGTGAAGCGCAGTCTCTATACGATTTATTGATAGATAGGGTAGTTGAAGAGATGCACGCAGTTTTGATAAATAGTCAGTTAGAGCCTCTTTCTTAGGAACTTCATTTGATGAAAAGTACTCAATTAGCCAAAGTGGGAGTGGCACTTTTACTTCGTCAAACTCATTTTCATATATTGATTCATCAAATTTTTTAGATCTTTTGGTTACACCCAGGTGGTGTCTAATATAAGCTTTATTACTAAGGGTACGAAAGATACTTGAATGACCGATATACCCAGGATTGATTAATGATTTGATAGGTAGGCCTGTAAGCATTGACAGTAATAAAAGACTAGCTGCACTTTTTTTATTTTCATTAGCGTCTGCTTTGGCATCATGATTTATGGCATTGAATAAGCCTTGGTAGCCTGCTAAGGATAAAATTCGAGTATTCGAGTTTAACCCCAGATCACGCTGGGACATATAGTTCTGTTGCAGCGTGATATCTATAGTCTGTAGAGGAGCTGAGTGGTTAATTAACGGATCTGGTGGCTTGTTATAATTAATATAAGGTCTGTCATAATGGTCAATCTTTTCCTCGGTGCTGGCTTCAAGTCCACTATATTCATCTACTTCAAGTTCAGGTTCAAAAAATCTAGTATCTATCTTTGGAATGTGTGCTTCAATATCATCAGGTGTCGTATCCCAGTAATAAGGGGCAGGCTCTTTATTCAAAGGTTCATTGGCAGCATTAGTTTTGTCTAACTTTATAGGTGTAATTTTTGTCTTTATTTTTTTAGGGGGCTTACTTTTCTTTGAGTTAGTCTTCTTAGATTTCAAAAAGTGAGCATTTTGATAGGCTAATGTTATTTTTTGTATTTGGCTTAATCTAGCTTTTACCTCAGACTTACTTTCTTTAGAGCGAAGTAAGTCAATAGCATCACGATTGTCTAAGTCACTAAGGCTATTCTCCTGTTGCTCTAAGATAGTACGAAAAATTGATAAAATATCGTTTATGTTCATATTTAAAATGGAAACATCAGGCAGTGATTTCCAGATCCAAGTTCTGTTCGGGGATTCAGAGAATTGAGCCAGTTTAAACTGCATCAATATATTATGAGCATGGGTTATTATCTTAAGATGTGTCAATAATATGGAAGTGTGTAGTGCTAGTGCCAGCCAAATAATTTTTTTGTTAGAAAAACTATATTGCTGTTTAGTGATGATATGTTGCATTTGGATGAGTAGCTGCATTGGCAGTGGCTTACTAGACAATTCAGACTTACTTATTTTCATAAATTCAGGAGCAACGGGTTTTGATTGCAGAACTTTAATGATTTTCATCAAAAAATCATATAGGTTATTCTCCGGTTGTTCATAACTGATGTGAATAATTACGACTATATCAGAGATAGCTATAAGCACTTCATGGGGGTAATCAAAGTGAGGGTCTTCAAGGTTTAAAACAGTCTCCATCAGGTCTTGATGAGATACCCACCTTCTTTGACCCTCTTTAGGTATATTAGTTAGCATATCTATTAGGTCCTTTTAATGCGAGAGTAATAGGTCTGCTCAGTAATACCAATCAGCTGACAAAATGTTGTTATAGCGAAGAGGTTTTTTTTCAGCAGGTTTTGCGTCATATCCTCTGTCAATATTTTTTGGAGATTTTCAAGAATAACCTTTAGGTCTAGTAATGCCTTATGTCTAGATATAATGTCGATTAACTCAAAAAAAGCTATACCAAAATTACATTCATCTTGAGCAGATGAGCTGATAAGCACATTTTGTCTAAGTGTGTCTTGTTCAAGGTTATGACTTTTGAGAAGGTAATAGATCTCGAAATTATTAGCTAGTAACTGTTTCTTGTCGCTTTTAATAAGTATTGTTAGCTTAAATAGGGCGCGTCTTTGTTCACACTTAAGGTTCTTATTATGGTCTAGGAAGGGTCTGATATCCTCAGCGTAAATTTTAAATAAATCGGCGATTACAGGGGAAATGAGAATTCCTTTTTTTTTGCAGCTTAGCTATTGATGTTATATCCATTCTGAGTTCTCTAAGTTCAAAGCTATCGTTAATAACTATGAACTTAGCACTCTATACTCTGAATTTGAAGTAAATTTACATTTAAGACGCTCGAATATAAGTTTAGGTGAGTTTAAAGAAGTAGAAGTTGAGGTAGATAGTATGACCGTCAGCGTGGTAAGACTAGCTTTTCTTTACCTTCGAGGGAGCTCAAAACTCTGTGTCGGCTAAATTAAAGACGCATGACCGAATCTAATCGACCAGGGCAATAGATAGACTCTATTATTATGTTAAGGTAGGCTTACGAGTTTTTTTATTAAATTATCTGGTATATGTATTAATCTACATCCGTTAATGTGTAAGGGATACAGTTATGTATTCGATTTGAATCCGCCTATCTTTATAATGATTTATTTATATCCTTTGTGATTATTCAATAAAAAAGCGTCAGTGCAATTGCATTGACGCTTTTTTTAAACCATAAAGCTTTTATTAATATCAAATACTCTTATTCAACATGGTTATCGATGAAGTTTTGAACAGCAGGGTCTATATCTAGCAACGAGCTTTCTTGAAACTCCAAATGCTCTAAAGATGTTAGCTTAGCAAAGCTATCTGGCAAAGACTTCAATTCATTTTCATATAAGCTCAAATGGGTTAGTTTTGGCAAATTACCAAAAGACTCAGGCAGGCTATCAAAGTGTGACGCTCTAATATTGATATATACAAGGTTTGATAGATTATCAAAGTCTTCAGGCAAATACTCAAGAGGATTCACACAAAGAGTAAGGCTGCTAAGCTGTGTTAACTGAGTAAAAGATTTAGGCAACTGCTTAACCTGAGTACCTCTCATGTCAAAAACTCTAAGTGACGATAGTTCACCGATGTTGTCAGGAAGTTTTTTAAGAGACCGCGACATAATATACAGCTCTTTGAGGTTTTTTAATTTACAGAAGGCCTCTGGAATCTCTTCCATGGATGTTCTAAGAAAGACCAACTCTCTTAACCCATCTAATTCTTCAAAACCTTTGGGAAGCTGCGATCCACCATTTAATCTTAATTATCTAAGACTTTTGAGATTTTTAATCGCTTCAGGTAAAGCGGCAATAGGGTCACGGCTATCAATTTCCCAAAACCCACCCTTACCATCCGGTACGTGTGGAGTAGCCGCCAAAGAGGATATCGAGCTCACTTAGTCTTAATAAGGCATCAGCCTCTCTAGGAATCTTAGATTCAGGGATATTATTAGCATCCGCCCAGTCCCATATCTCTTTCATCCAAGCTTGAGTGTTCGTATTATCGATGTCAGTTGTGATATTCGTAGTCATAAGTTTACCTTTAATGATTTTTAAAGTAGGTGAGGATATTTAAAGTATCTATTTATTTAAGAGTTAAAGTATTTGTTAATGCGAGATAAAGTTAAGTGCAGTAATAAAAATAAGGTAAACCCAGTAGGTTTAAGCTACGTGACTTAGACAATTGAGAGGTCATTGTTGATAGGGAGTTGAGCGATTCAGAAGGACACAACCGTGCAAACACTCTGCTAAAACGTTTAGCGAGCAAGCTGCAGTATGTACTTATGAATGATATAAAAACGAGGGATTGAGGAATTTTAGACATAAAAAATCTCCTAGTGCTCTGTCTGTGCCAAATTGAAACGACACAGTCACCTTACAGAGCAAAAAGGAGTTGTGCGTTTTACCAGTTGTTGTTTTTCATCGCGCTGGAAGTAGCCGTAAACCCACGATGTATTTTTATAGTAGCAAAAGATTTAGTATTTGTGCAAGGCGAATTAAAATGTAGGAAAGTGAACGTAGCAGTTAGTCGTTACTAGATAAATATAATAGTTAAGATTAGGCTGTGGCATATAAAATCATTATGCGATTAAGCTCATAAAACAAGAGGTTATAAATCAAACCTAGAAAATAACTTTCAAGGTTGTGGTCTATACTAACTATCTAGAAATTACAGTGGTGCCTTTTATGAATACGTTTTTAGATTGCACAAAGATAGTCGGTCAAGCCTGTGCCATAACCTTTCAAGGGAATGCCAGCAACAACC
Organism: Psychrobacter sp. CX21; assembly: GCF_057396255.1. Taxonomy (NCBI): domain Bacteria; kingdom Pseudomonadati; phylum Pseudomonadota; class Gammaproteobacteria; order Moraxellales; family Moraxellaceae; genus Psychrobacter; species Psychrobacter sp. CX21. Next base: position 13,640 of record NZ_JBXYJG010000027.1, read on the forward strand.
GTCAGCAAGATGCTTTCTTTTTTATAGATGACTCTTACCAAGAAACACTTGGTGTAACAGCCGTTAAGCCTGTTAGCTTACCGCTTTATTTGGCTGTATCAGATGGTGTCGCCAGCTCTAATTACTCCCAGCATTGCTCCAAAGCCATAGTTAAAGCTATCAAAGCATTGATAGATAGTCAGCAACCATTAAACGCTATTAATATTCACAATATTATTAGCGATACCAAATACAGTGCTAAACGTTATGGCGCAGCGGCTACGCTGGCGATGCTTGAGGTAAAAAGTGAGCAAGGAGAAGTAAAAGGTAAAATCACCCATGTTGGTGATAGCCGTGTTTATCGACTTACAAGCGGATCTTCGCAGTGGGAGTGCTTGACTCGAGATCAAAATCTGCTTAATGATCTGATTGATGAGCAATTGCAAGCGGAAGGCAGACAAACACAGATGTCAGATTATAACCAAGCAGGTATGGCTGGCATGCTATATGCCATTACCGAGTGTTTTAGTTTGTCTACTAAGGATGGGTTTAATGCTGAAGCGCCGCAAAGCGAGGTGACGACAATAGAGATTAACGCTGGCGATAGCTTGGTTATTTGTACGGACGGTATACACGATTTGGCACCCAGTGACGAGTGGGAATTAATAGATAAGCATACGGATTTGCAGAAATGGCTACTCATATTAAAGACACAAGTTTATCAATCAGAGGGCAATGCTTATGACAATGGCACAGCAATTGTGGTGCGTTTTGATTAAATTAAGCAAATTTTAAAGCACAGTTATCTTATCTATTTAGTGGCAAAAGAAGTCAGTATTAATAACGATATAACCGCCAAATAAAGTGAGTAAAAAATGCCAACTCATCCTATTTCAAGCTATAAAAAATCCGAGCGTCTATTTGTGTTATATCAATATTTACCACGCAGCAAAGCGCAAGCGGTATCACTGACAGAGCTTATGAATAAATACGCCAGTGACACTGACAACTTTGCCAATCAGCGTAAAAATCTTGAAAACGATCTATTTAGCTTAAACCAAATATTTACAGATATCTTTTATAGCCAAGCTTTGGTTCGGATACCGGCTTGGGGTCAAAACATTAGTGGGCAAACGGCACGGTTTCATATCGAACCTGATTTTAGTATCGATGCCATTAATGAGCAGACTGTATTCTTTTCGGAGATGCTTAGTAATTATACAGTCAACTATTTACCTGTCTCCTTTCAGCAAACCCTTCATCATAAATTAGCGCATATCCGTAAACGTGAAAAAGTACGATTCCATCAAAGTGCATTGGGGCAGTGGCAAGATTATCTCATCAATTTACCGAGTGTGGTACAAGCACCGGCTATCGATAACCAAGTATTAGCAGGTATACATCAGGCATTACTGAACAAAAGCCAGCTAAGCATTATTTATCAAAACAAATGGCAACAAAAGCCGAAACAAAGAGTAATCTATCCTAAAGGGCTGGTGTTTATTGACAACATGATGTATCTCACAGGGTTCAATCCTGTTGATGAGCATATTGATGATGAGGTTCTATTAAAAGCACATAGAAACTTCGCGGTTAATCGAATTAAAGACGCTGTTGCGATTGATAAGCCCACGCCAGATTGGGTTGATCGAGATGCCTTTACGCTTATGCGCTTGCATAAACTCGGTAAACTAGAGCCCACCAATAGCCATGAGATTAAACTGGTTCTTAAGGTTCAAAAATATGCTTGTCAGCATTTATTAGAGCGTCCTTTAGCAGATAATCAGGACATTACTACAATTGATGATAACTGGAATAGAGTAACGGCAACGGTTGCTAACACTCAGCGTTTAGAGGACTGGCTGGTGAGTATGTCTCAACTTGCCGTCGTCATTGAACCTGAACAATTAAAGGTGACAATTTTAAAGCGCTTACAGAGTGCAATGAAATTGTATTACGAATAATACTTAATAAATCAATAGCACAATAAAACACACAAGGCGTATCACTGATGAATCAAGATTCTAAATCAGATCAATCAAGTTCTACTAATGATAAGAGAACAATCATCCAAACTCACATAAAAAATCAAGCTATAAGGGGTGAAAAAGAAACAGGTGATAGGTGGCAGAAGCAAGAAGGCAGTGAAAATAGTGTTACGCCAGAAAATTGGATGATAGAGCTATGGGATTGGGCGGATGAAATGGGAGTTTATGAAAATGAAATACCTCGCAAAACTGATAAGCTACTTGAATTGGTTTCGCTCAATATTGCCTCTTGTCATATATCCACTTTACCCGAAGCACTTTGTAATTTAGTTAATTTAAAAGAGTTACGGCTTGAATGTCCCAATTTAAAGAGCTTGCCTCGCTCAATTAGCCAGTTAGAATCGCTAAGTTTCATTGAAGTTCAGAGCGATAAGATAACAGATTTTCAGGCAGAGCTTCCAGATAGTTTTATTCAAAGCTTTCGTAGTAAGAAACTTCATATATCCGGCATACTTTATGGTCAATTCTATACCCCAAAAGGAAGTTATGACCGAATAGCACATATTGCTTTGATAGACGTTAATGACCTTTGGACAAAAGAAGCTTTAACAGAATTAAGAGCTCAATCTGGCGTTAGTATGGTCATAGGCCTTAAGGCAAGAGGTATGAAGCAGACTGTAGGTACGAATAACTCAAAACTTGTCGACTGTATAGTGAACTGCGAGATAGATGATATGAAAGCCATTGAGCAAATGATTAATGGCTTTTTAAATAATGGCGTAGTTAATTTTATTGCTTTTGACTATTGTGAGCTATTTGAATTAGTACGAGATAAGGAGCTTTATTATGCTAGTAATTTAGAGTCGCTTTCCAAACATGAAATAATACGTCAAACCACTATAAATCTGGTTAAGAAGATACCGAGTAATATAGAAGGGTTGATAGTACATATTGAATCTACTCGTGAGCTAACTTTAAATGAGTTGAATGTTATTACTGAAAACTTAATTGACAACACAAAAGTTGATTTTCCCTTTGAAAACTTTTACTTGAATAACAGCATCGTTGATGAAGCTGAGCATTTTGTTATTAAGACTTTATATGTTGTTGATTAAGTTTATAAAAATTAAACATACATAAAACCTGCTTTAGTCAATTTAATTAACTTATATTTTGTTTTTTTGTAAATCCTGGGTTTTATGGACCGAATTTTGCCGACTCTAATAAAGTGAGTATTTTTAAAGCTAAAGGAGTCTTTGAATTTTATGGGATTTAGGTCTAATAGAGGTATAAAAAACATCAGTTTAAGATGGGTTTATAGCCAAACTTACTAAAGCAAATAATTAATCAGTATAACTACGTTTCTAAAAGGATGATTTAAATGACGGATGGTTCTAATAATGATGAGAAATTAATTACTAATACCCAAATTCTAACTATTAAGGATGTTTTAGCTAAAGCTAACCTGAATATACCCGAATACCAACGCCCGTATAAATGGCAAGACTTCCATGTATTGAAGCTGATAGATGATATCCAAACGCAATCTGATAAACCCAGCTATCGGTTGGGTACGATAGTTTTGCATCAAAAAGACGATGGGCTTGAGATCGTTGATGGGCAACAAAGGATAGTTACAATATTATTACTCATACAAGCATTTATGCAATCCTCTAAAGCAAAATATTCAACAGTCTTTAAAGGTATAGACCAAAATATAGAAACGCTATTAAAACAATTCAAATATAAAAGCACGGTTTCAAAAGCCAACCTTCAAAAGAACTATCAGGTAATACGACAAGAAGTTAATAAAGCTGAATTTACTCACCATACAATTGAGTTTTTGCTTAAACAGTGTGAAGTGGTGGTCATTACTCTAAGCAACATATCTGAAGCCTTTCAGTTTTTTGATTCACAGAATGCGCGAGGGAGAGATCTCAATCCACACGACTTGCTTAAGGCCTTTCATTTAAGAGAGTTTGATAACGATGAGAAACAAATAAAAATTGCTACTGTTAAATTCTGGGAGGATTCAAACACTGAGGATTTAGCGTTTTTATTCTCAAAATACTTGTATCGTATTAGAGGATGGATGAATGGTCGCTCATCAAGGTTTTTCACAAAGTCAGACGTAGATATATTTAAAGGCGTTAATTTAACGGGCTCAGCTAATTATCCATCACTAAAAGCATTAAAAATCACACACCACAATATTGATGACTTAAATCAGCAGGCCAGAACTCGTTTAGGCGTTGATAGAGATATTTTTTCGTTCCCTTTCCAGTTTGATCAAACCATTATTAATGGGCGCAGATTTTTTGAGATGGTCCGTTATTATCAGGATTTTGAATTTCTCAGACACAAAGATCAATTGATTAAAAAAATTGAACTTAAAGATGAGTCTAAAGAGATACTGGAAGTAATCAGCAATTATTCAGGAAGGTATAGGACAGGTGATAAATATACTCGCGGTGTTTTTAATGCTTTATTAATGGCTTATTACGATAAGTTTGGCGAGCACGAGCTTTCATCCGCCTTAAACAAAATATTTATCTGGGCATACTCTCTGCGATTGGATTACCAACGTTTGTCTTTTGCCTCAGTAGATAATTATGTGTTAAAGCGAAACCTATTTATAACATTAAAAGAGGCGAATCATCCTAAAGACTTTTTACATGAACCTCTGCCAATACTGAATGATATAAAAGACAGTAAAAAAACAGATGAAATTGTCACTTTATTCAAAGAAATGGGGTACTACAATGTCAAATAATACGCCTGAACCAAAATTTTATGATATTAAAAAGCTACTAACTGAAGACTCATACGTTATTCCTATGTATCAACGTAACTATGCATGGGCGGATCAAGAGATTAATCAGCTTATTGATGATGTACTCGACTATCAAACGAAAGGCTCGAATAATGATAATTACTATATAGGTACGCTTGTTGTATACCAGCAAAAGGACGGAAGCTATGAGGTTATTGATGGTCAACAGCGGTTGACCACACTGTCATTATTGGCAATATATCTTAAAAACAACAACAACTCTGATGAACCTGTATTGAGCTGGTATCAAACAGATAATTTTAATTTAAGCTTTGAATGCCGAGATAAGTCTACCTATACCTTACAGGCGCTATTCAACAAAACTTTATCAAATAACGGTAAGCACTTAGCTAATAAGAAGGAAGACAAAATCAATTCTGCTATTTTAAATGGTTATAAAATTATTGAAAAAACGCTTAAGTCTAAGGTTGGAGAGCGAAATACCACGCTAAAAGTCTTTAGTGATTATGTTAGTCATAATATTAAAATCCTAAGAGTTGAAGTACCAGAGCATACAGATCTAAATCACTACTTCGAGGTTATGAATAATCGTGGTGAACAGCTAGAAAAGCACGAGATTTTAAAATCGTATTTACTGAGTGCTGTTCAAAACGATAGCCAGCTAACAACAGTAATTAACACCGTATGGGAAGGTGTTTCTAACATGGAGAAGTACATTCAGACCGCATTTAATACTAATTTGCGGACTAAAATATTCGGTGAGTCGTGGAAGGAGTTTAAGCTTTCAAATTTCGACGATCTAACCAAGTGCTTTGCGGAAGATAAGTTAGAAAAGGACTCTCAGAGTAAAGAACAGGAAGTAGAGGCTACAGATGAAGATCAGCCAATGAGCATTCTTCAAGTATTATCATCTGACAAGCGATTTTCAACTGAGAATGACGCACAAGGTGATGACAGTGAAAGATTTAGATCTGTTATTAATTTTCCTAGCTTCTTAATGCAAGTTTTACGTGTTTATATTCATGGTAAGAAGCAAATTAAGCCTGCTGATTTGGCAGAAGCTGATGTAGCAGAGGTAGAAAGCAAAACCATTCGTTTGGATGATAAAGCGCTTCTTGATGAGTTTAAAAATTATATTTTGAAGGATGCAGACACAGTAAAAGATTTTATTTTTTACTTACTTAAATGCAAGTTTTTCTTTGATAAATATATCATCAAGCGTCAATACTTGAATGGTGGTGAGAGCTGGGAGTTAAAACAGTACTTTAAGTCCCAAAATAACTCAGGGAGCTATAACAATACTTTTGGTAACAGTACCATTGAAGAGAGTGACGATAATTCAAATGATAGTTTGAATAAGCAAATAGTTATGCTATTGGCAAGCTTTCATGTGTCTAACCCATCTATGAGCTACAAGTATTGGCTAGATGGTGCTCTACATTGGTTGGTTAATCATTCAAGTGAAGAATCTTTAAATGCTGATGGTTATTTAAATTACCTGACAAATATGGCAGATAGCTTCTTGTTTGATCGTTACCTTGCCGAAGATCCGCTCGATTACTATGACATCGTTTATGAAAATGGATGTCAGCCTCAAGGTAAGCCGAATGACATACAAGATATTAATGATAAGTTCTTGAGGTATGGTGAAATAAGAAACAACTTTATTTTTAATTATCTGGATTATTTAATATGGCAAGACAAGGGTAGTACTAAGGGAAAATATCAAGATTTTGAATTTTCGTTTAGAAGTTCAGTTGAACACTTTTATCCTCAGACACCAGATGGTATAGATGGTATGATTAGAGATGATCTTGATAGCTTTGGTAATTTGTGTTTAATCACTCATAGCCAAAATTCATCGTTTAGTAATAAGCCATCGTTAGAGAAATTAGGCAGTATTAAGCACAAGTATCTTGATACCAACAAAAAAGGTAAGGGTTTCCCAAACCTTAAAATGGTTGAGCTAGCTGAAGCATTAAAAGGACAATTTACTTCTGAAAATCAGGATGTGAGTGTTTATAGTAATTTAATACAAGAGCATGAGCGAAATATGGTTCGACTGTTTGTTACAGAGCAATAAATACTAAATAATATGGGGTATAGGAGCTATCTAATAGAGACTTTCCCAAACTTTGTGTAACTGCTTATAATCCATAGTAAAGGAGAATAAGCAATGACAAAACAAACAGAACTAAAAAAACTAGCCGAACAAATGGCCAAACACGTTGGCAGCTTTGAAGACATCAAAGCATTTCAAAAAGAGCTCATGCAGTCATTTATTGACACTGCATTAGAAGCCGAGATGGAAGAGCATCTAGGCTATCCTAAGCATGAAAAGGCGGATACCCCAAACAAGCGCAACGGTCACACCAAAAAGACAGTGCGCAGTGACACAGGTGAGATTGAAGTATCTACACCCAGAGACCGTGAAGGAAGCTTTGATCCTGTATTGGTTGCAAAGCATCAAACTCGTATCACTGGGCTCGATGATAAAATCATCATGTTTTACGCCAAAGGCCAGACAACCACTGAGATTGTTGAGAGTATCAAAGATATCTATGACGTTGATATCTCAACCAGTCTCGTATCAAGGGTTACTGACAACATCATAGATGACATCACAGCATGGCAGAATCGTCCACTAAGTAGCTTATATCCTATCGTATATTTAGACTGCATTGTCGTTAAAGTACGTCAAGACAAGCAAATCATTAATAAAGCCATCTATCTGGCCTTAGGCGTCAATCTTGAGGGCAAAAAGGAGCTACTGGGTATGTGGCTATCGGAGAATGAAGGCGCTAAGTTCTGGCTAGGTATTCTCACTGAACTACAAAACCGTGGGGTTCAAGATATTCTTATTGCCTGTGTGGATGGTTTAAAAGGCTTTAGCGAGGCAATTAATACGGTATATCCAAACACACAGGTTCAGCTATGTATTGTGCATATGGTACGTTACTCTATGAAGTTTGTACCATGGAAAGATAGAAAAAAAGTAGCGGCTGGTTTAAAGGCGGTTTATGGTGCTGATACGCTTGAGCTGGCAGAGGCTAGCCTTGAGCAGTTTAATGAGATCTGGGGCGATAAATACCCGCATGTGGTTACCTCTTGGCGCAATAATTGGGAGGGCTTAACCGTGTTCTTTGATTACCCGAAAGACATTAGAAAAGCCATTTATACGACCAATGCTATCGAGTCATTAAATAGCGTGATTCGTACCGCTGTGAATAAGCGTAAGATATTCCCATCTGATCAAGCGGCGTTAAAGGTTGTTTATCTAGCGACTCAGCAGGCGTCTAAAAAGTGGTCGATGCCCATCCGTAACTGGACGTCTGCTCTTAATCGATTTATGATTATGTTCGATGAGCGTGTTAGTAAGCATTTAATCTAAATTGCAGTTACACAGAATTCAGGATGGGCTC
>NZ_JBXYJG010000028.1:0-20458 GCF_057396255.1 Psychrobacter sp. CX21
GCCAATGGCATTGCCCGGTAGCTACGTTCGGATTGGATAACCGCTGAAAGCATCTAAGCGGGAAGCCAACCTCAAGATTAGATTTCCCTTAAGAGCCGTTGAAGACTACAACGTTGATAGGCAGGGTGTGGAAGCGCAGTGATGTGTGGAGCTAACCTGTACTAATTGCTCGATCGGCTTGACCATACAACACCCAAGTGGTTTTAAAGTTGTACATCAGCCAATTATTTCGATATCACCTGATAATTACTTATATATTTGATTATTTATATCACTTATATAAGTGACTTGATTCAGGCTTAATACAACAACTTATATCTATACCCCCTTTGCTGACGACAATAGCACGATGGAACCACCTGATCCCTTCTCGAACTCAGAAGTGAAACATCGTAGCGCCAATGGTAGTGTGGGTCCGCCCATGTGAGAGTAGGTCATCGTCAGCTCCCTATACCCTAAAAGCCCCCTGTACTTATGTACAGGGGGCTTTTGTTTGGCAGGGTTTTCTATGTCTTTTAACTAATATGTATGGGTACACAATGCCATAAGCCAAACAATAACTTATTCATATAGAAAAAACTAACTCTCAAACAAATCATCAAATAAATTGCCAACTTCAACCTCTTGTTCAAAGTCCAACTCCATTTGCTGTTTTTGACGAATCCGCATGTGCTCTATTCTCTTCTTACGGCCTGTAATTAGTCTTAGAACCTCTCTCTTTTCTTCATTACTCAATTTCAACCACAATTGACGCTCGTGACGGCTACGTAGACAGCCAAAGCAATAGCCTTTTTTATTGCTTTGGCAAATCCCAATACAAGGGTTCTCAATTTCAAATAGTTCAATTTGATCGAACATAAAACGATATACCGTCTATAAGTCTTAAAAAAAAGGTCCTCAGCCTTTTAAAAGCTAAAAGGTCGAAGTTAGGTCATATCTGTTACCAATGTAACCTTACGTGGAATATTCAATTTTAGCACGATTTCTTTCTCGCTTACATTCATGATAATCTTCATCAATTGCTATTGATAAAGGATTAAACATGAAAATTATATATATTCATGGTCTTGATAGTTCGGCTAACTCAATGAAAGGTTTATTACTTGAGAAATATTGTCGAATCTATCATTCTGATATTGAAGTCGTAAGACCAGATTTGAATCAATCGCCTGAGAAGGTTTTCAATAAGCTTTGTGAGTTAGTAAGTTCAGATGCTGGGACTGGACCACCTTCTATGCAAACTCTTGTTATAGGGAGCTCATTAGGCGGCTACTTTTCAAGCTTACTTAGCAATGAGACAGGATGCCCTGCAGTATTACTAAATCCGAGTACTAGGCCTCATGTAAGCTTACAACGCTTTGTAGATGATATGTGTCAAAGTAATGATCAAAATAATAATGATAGCGTTCAAAACGGCGTACAAAATAATGAGAAACAAGAAGTAATTTATAAAACCACAGGGGGATGGCATATAACTTTTGCTGATTTAGAATGGTTCAATTGCCATAAGCTAGAACAGATTGTATATCCTAAAAAAGTTATTGCGATTATTAAAGACGGTGATGAACTATTAGATCCTAATATTTCTACAAAATTTTATCGTTCTCAAGGAGTTCAAGTGTTTTTACAACCAGGAGGAGATCACCGTATGACAGACTTTGAACAGCAGCTACCATCGATATTGGAACGTATTCAAACTTTAATATAGTAAGACTATTAGATCGATTAGAAGCGGTCTTAGAATATATCAAAGACAATATTTAAAAGCGTAACATTAAGCTTTGTTGTTTTTTTAACGTCAATTACTGTCGTTAATATCGTCTATATCCCCATACGAAGTAGTATATTCGTTATAATATGCAGATAAGTATTAGCTAGCTAAGCAAAGGAAATAATAGTGAGTAATTACACCGCACAGTCACTTGAAGTGTTAGAAGGGTTAGAGCCAGTACGCCGTCGCCCTGGTATGTATACCGATACCACGCGTCCTAATCATCTTGCGCAAGAAGTTATTGACAACTCAGTAGATGAAGCATTAGCAGGTCATGCTAAAACTATTAAAGTACAGCTACACGACGATGGTTCATTGTCAGTCGAAGATGATGGCCGTGGTATGCCCACCGATATTCATCCAGAATTTAATCAAACGGGTATCGAGATTATTCTGACTCGTTTGCACGCTGGGGGTAAATTTAATACGAGCAATTATCAAGTCTCTGGCGGTTTACATGGTGTCGGTATATCCGTTGTTAACGCGTTATCAAAACGAGTAGAAGTAACGGTATGGCGTGATGGCACGCAATATGACATTGCTTTTGAAAATGGCGCACCTGTTACCAAGCTTACTGAGTCAGTCAGTTCTAATAAGCGAAAAAAAGGGACTAAGGTCCGCTTTTGGATTGATGAAAGTTTTTTTGATACCCCCAAGTTTAGCGTAAAACAGCTAAAACATAACTTAAAAGCAAAAGCGGTATTAGCAGCTGGGCTCACCATAGAATTCTATGACGAAGCTAACAAAGATAAAGTAGTGTGGCAGTTCACCGATGGGGTCGTTGAGTATTTAAGTGAACAGCTAGATGGTCTTGAAACCCTGCCACCAGAACCTTTTTACTTTAACTATGAAGCCAAAGATGGCGAGCGAGCTGGCGTCACCTTCGCGCTCTCTTGGCTTCCTGAAGGCGGTAATCCGATTCAGGAAAGCTACGTGAACTTAATTCCTACTGCGCAAGGCGGAACACATGTTAATGGGTTGCGCACTGGAATCTTAGAAGCGCTGCGAGAGTTTTGTGATATACACAATTTACTACCGCGAAATGTCAAACTCACTGGAGAAGATATTTGGGATGGTGTGAACTATATTCTATCTCTTAAATTTTCAGAGCCACAGTTCTCAGGTCAAACTAAAGAGCGGTTATCAAGCCGCGAAGCAGCAGCTGCGGTTCAAGCTCAAGCCAAAGATGCGTTTAGTTTATGGTTAAATCAGCACGCTGAATTAGGAACACAAATAGCTGAATTAGCAATTTCAAAAGCTGGAAAAAGATTAAAATCTGCAAAGAAAGTAGCCCGTAAAAAAATCATTCAGGGTCCAGCATTACCTGGAAAACTTGCCGACTGTCGAGGCGGTGTGCGTGATGGTGCTGAGCTATTTTTGGTAGAGGGTGATTCAGCGGGGGGTAGTGCTAAGCAGGCCCGTGATCGTCATTTTCAAGCGATTTTGCCCCTGCGTGGTAAGATTTTAAATACGTGGGAGGTATCGCCTGATACCGTGCTTTCAAGTCGCGAGATTCATGATATTGCGATTGCTATCGGCGTAGACCCCGTTTCCGATGATTTATCGGAGCTGCGCTATGACAAAATTTGTATTTTGGCCGATGCAGACTCTGATGGATTACATATTGCGACCTTAATCTGTGCATTATTCGTCAAGCATTTTCCGGCATTGGTTGATGCAGGACACTTGTTTGTGGCTATGCCGCCCTTATATAGAATAGATATCGGTAAAGAAGTACATTACGCACTAGATGAATCTGAAATGACGCATATTTTGAGCAAAGTGTCTGGAAATAAAAAACCTCAGATTACACGATTCAAAGGATTGGGAGAGATGAGCGCGGAACAATTGCGTGAAACCACAATGAATCCAGATACACGTCGGTTGGTTCAACTGGATATGGATGATATGCAGCTAACAAGTAGTATTATGGACATGTTATTGGCTAAGAAAAGGGCTTCAGATCGTAAGTCTTGGTTAGAGCGTAAAGGTGACCTTGCCGAGATAATAGTCTAGTACTATTTGTTACTAATAAAATCCTGTCACTAATATAAATTTGTCACTAATAGAAACCTAGTATGGCCTTGATTACTTTTCTAACTAAAAAAGATAGTAGGGATGCACGCAAATGTCTAATAAGAAATCAAAAATAGATTTGGCTTCAAAACGAAAGCAATTAAAATCGGCTTTTTTAGGGGATAATATTCCAAGGCGTGGTGGTCATCTATCGCCCAAAGTTGGTAAGACGCTATTACGTCTTTTTGGTTGGGAAGTACTAGGTGAGATACCTAATGTTAAAAAAGCAGTCGTCATAGGGCTTCCTCACACCTCAAATTTCGATGGATTATATGCCATACCAATGATATTAGCATTGGATTTAGATTTGAAAATAATGGGTAAAGACAGTTTGTTTAAAAGTTCTATAACGTCCAAGTTTTTTAAATGGGCAGGAATCATTCCTATTAATCGCAGTAATAAGGGCTCTGTTTTACAGGCTAGTATAGATCGAATGAAACAAAGCGAGTCTTTATTCTTAGGGCTGGCGCCTGAAGGTACAAGAGGCTATACAGATAAGCTTAAGTCGGGTTTTTATTATATTGCTAAAGAAGCAAATGTACCCATTATTCCGGTTGCGATGGATTACAAAACTAAAGAATTACGGTTTATGCAGGCAATATATGTGACAGATGATTTTGATGCCGATATGGACAGGATTCTTTCGCAATATGAAGGTGTCGCACCTAAATACCCTAAAAATATGTCAAAGCAGCTTAAAGACTATACTGAAGACAGAGGGTAATCTATTATCATATGCCGATTAATACAAAAACACTTTCCAGTAGTTTGAAAGTGTTTTCTATTGTCTTAACCATATTATAATTAACAATCTTTGTCTTACTTATATTTGTCCTACCTATACATTGTTGTTTGATTTATTGTTGTTTGACTCAACGATTGCTATTATTCTTTAGTAATCTGTTTGCCGCTTAAGACTCAAGCCGCCGTCAACGGGCAAAGTTACCCCCGTTAATTGGCGATTATCCTCATCTGCTAAAAAAGTAATAGATTCAACGGCATCTTCTAATTCGATGGGCTGAGCTAACGGACTTTGCTGCGTAAACTCACTGAGTTTATCAGCATCGATACTGTCTTTTATAGCGCCGACAACTACCGCATTAATTCGTATGCTCTGCAAGGCGTATTGATACGCGTGTTTTTTTATGTTTTTCTCTACTTTTTGTATCAGCTCATAATAATTGGACAGACTCCACTCTTTTTCACTGTTAGGCAGTGCATAAACGTCTACTATATTACCTTGGGTTTGACTCAGTTCTGAGACTAAGGGCGCTTCCATAGTAAAATTGGTATTAATATTGATGACCCCATCTATATGCTGATATCTATCTACTACATAGTCTACTAACTTTTTAGCTTGATCATGGTTTGTAATGTCTGAGGTAACTGACAAATGATTGCCTGCATTGATCCAAGTATGGTCTTCAGGCAATTCATCTGCTGTAGCACTTAACTTTTTATCATCCATTCCAATCAATATAATGATAGCGCCTTCTCTAGCCAGTCGCATGGCGGTCGCATGACCAAGCTCTGAATCTGCGCCAGTAATAATGATAATTTTATTATTAAATCTTCTCATGTTTAGAACCCGTGATAGATAGATAAATAGATAATGTATATATATAGATTTTGACAACAAATAATGTCTATAGCAACCATATTAATAGAAGGATAAGTAACTTCGCGTTTTAGATTAATAAAAGATAAAATAAATAAAGCATGCTCATATTAACGATATTTAACTTCAAATATTTGATTAAATAATAATATAAAAAAAAGGCAGCTTAGCGCTGCCTTAATTATTTAAATAAATACGATTAAATGCTATTGAATTGATAACTAATTGAATAACAAATTAAAGATCATCAGAACCTGGAACTGAAGGCTCATTACCTGAAAGGGTAGTAATTGAAGGCTCTTCACCTGTTTTAGTTTCAGTATCTGCCATTACTTTTTTAGCTTTAGCTTTAGTCGCTTCTGTCTCAGCTTTGTCTTGAAGCTTACGCAATAAACGTGCTGCGGCTTCACGACCACCTAAACCGAAAGATAATGCAAAGGCTACTGCCACTGCACCTAGAGTTAAACCAAAGGCTAGATTTACAATTGAATCAGCAATACCCATTGCTTTTAGACCCATAGCAAGTACAAGGCCCATGATAAGAACACGAACGATATTCGCTAAGAATTGTGACCCTTTATCAGAACGTTCAACCACACCAGCGATGATGTTAGCTAACCAGAAGCCAATAAATAGGATAATTGCGCCTAAAATAATATCAGCACCAAAAGCGATAAACATAGTGATGATACCGCTAATTTGTTCAAAACCTAGTAGATCTGCAGCTAAAATACTTGCAAACAACATAGCAAAGAAAATAATAGCGTGACCTACTAGATCTGAGACTTTAGTCGTACCCATTGCACTATCAAGACCAACTTTAGCAGGAAGTCTATCAACTGTTGTATTCTCTAATAACCCTTTAACCACATTAGCAACCATTTTCATAATGAAGTAAGTGATTACTAAAATAGCAGCTGCTGTAAAGATATTAGGTAAAGCATCTAAAATCTTGTTCAACATGTTAGTTGCTGGGCGAGAGATAACTTCAATTTTCAGCGTATCAAGAGCAATAATGATTGAAGGTATAATAACTAACAAGAATGCTAGTGAACCTGCAATATTAGGAAGGCTATTTTCACGATTATTACTAATACCTGCTTTTTCAGCGAAGCCTTGTAAATTTAAGCTTGATACCATGTTAGTAACGATACCACGAACAATCTTGGCAACAATATAGCCTACGAAGAATACAACAGCGGCCAAAAAGATGTTAGGGATATAGCTAACTGCTTTATTAACCATATTGGTTAATGGAGCAAATAGACCATCAAGTTTTAGCTGACCTAAAACGATAACTAAAACGAATAGTAAAATAACCCAGTACACCATATCTGCAATGGTATTACTCATTGGCTGAACACCAGCCTCAGCGGTTAGTTTTTCATCCAAAGATGTTTTAGATAGGGCGGCATTGATTGCTGTACGCGCAACAGTAGCCACAACCCAACCTACAACACCAACAACAGCAGCACCAATAAGCGTTGGAATGAATGTGATGACACTATCGATCATATTAGCAAATGGTGTAGAAATCGCAGTTAGGTTTAGCATACTTAATGCACCAGCAATGGCCATTAAAAATATAAACCAAAAAACCACTTTAGATACTAAGTTCTCTAAATCGTAAGACTTACCAGTTGAAGAGTTCATACGCTGGTTTAAGTTTGCACGAGATAATAGATTACGTACAACACCACCCAGTGCCATAGCGATCAACCAACCGATAACAAAGACTAATATAGCGGCGATAATAGAGCCTATTGGCCCTGTAAAATTTTCGTTAAAATTAACAAACATGTTGTCCATGCTGTCTCTCCTGTAAAGTAATAGAAAAAAGTAGGAAACCCACTCAAATACGAACTTTTATAATATTTCAAATCTATCAGCTTCATCATTCATAAAATAATTTAAACCCTCACCATTCAAACCTATTGAGAAGGCAGCACAAAAACATGCTAATCTTCACAAACAATAAGATAAGTGCTATGGAGAATTTATGATTAAACTTCATTAAAATTAGTTAAAAACAACCTAAAAAATTAACTAAATTTAACAAATAATGGTTAAAAAAATTAATGGTTTTGAAACTGCTAATAATTGTTGTCCTACTGTATAGTATTCATAAATAATAATAAACCGATATAACGAAGAGTTGTTTAAATTTATGTAAGGTTTGCGGGTTATTTTTACATTTTCTATACAATAGAATTAAGATTTAACATAGGCATATAGTTTAATTATAATTCAAGTGCTATTATCATCGCTTATATTATATAAAATTATAACTATGTTTTAATGCTTATAGGTCTGTTTTAAAGCTAATAGATTTTGAGTAAATGCTAATAGATCTTGAATAAAGAACAACGTTTATAGTTGTTAAAGAACGGAACTACGCAATTACAATAATCCGTTTGTAAATCCAATACTTTTAATAACCTCTTAACTTGTATAACCTTAATTACAGTACTTTTTATTTAAATACTTTACTTTTAACTCTAAGACTTTTAACCTCAATTCACTTATTCTTTAATTTAACAGAGATCGATTTATGAATAAAACACTAGCCTCAAAGGCAATTGCCGTAACACTTCTTAGCTCTATGGCTTTAGCTTGTGCTAATAATGGAAATAATCCTGAGGCAAATGGCACCGTTGCTACCGTTACTGAAAACAGCTCAGAGCTTGAGAAAGTAGGCTATAGCATTGGTTATATGATGGCTGAAGGTAACAAAGAAATGGTCGATGACCTTGACTTAGATACCTTTGAATTAGGGTTTAGAGATGCTTATAACGATATAGAAGCGGCATTGACTGAAGAACAAATGCAAGAAGTTGTTATGAGTTATCAGCAGCGCAAACAAACAGAAATGATGGAAAAAATGCAACAAGCTGCTGTTGTTAATAAGCAAGAAGGCGACAAATTTTTAGCGGATAATGCGACAAAAGAAGGTGTTAAACAAACTGATTCTGGATTGCAGTATAAAGTATTGACTGCAGGCTCAGGTAAGTCACCAACGGCAAGTGACATGGTTAAGATCAACTATGAAGGTAAATTAATTGATGGTACCGTGTTTGATAGCTCCTACGATCGTGGTGAGCCTGTTGTATTCCCTGTCCAAGGAATGATTCCTGGATTTAGCGAAGGTTTAGAGCTTATGAAAGAAGGCGGTACTTATGAGCTTTATATTCCTGCAGACCTTGCTTATGGCGAAACAGGTAGCCCTGGTATTGATCCAAATAGTACCTTAATCTTTAAAGTTGAGATGCTAGAAGTTAATCCTAAAGATGCGCCTGCTATACAGTAAATGCTTTAATTATAGTAAAAGCTCGAATTATAGTAAAAGCTGTAACTTAAGTGTTTTAAGTGCTTAAATCTAAGTATTTAACTTTAGATTAGATCAAAAAAATAAAAGCCTGCAATGATGCAGGCTTTTTTATATCACAATTTAATAAAATAATAGTTAGTGAATTAAGATACAGTATTGTATATAGTCAGCGAACTACTAAATGGTAATGTCACGTTTAAAGCGTCTTTTTAAAAATTTTGGAATTGCGACCGTTATGATAAGCAGTTTTGCGCGGCTCAGGTAGAGCGTCTGCAGCGACTTCTTCAAATCCTTGTTCAACAAACCAGTGTGCGGTACGCGTCGTCAATGCATACAAAGTATGACGCCCATGACTGCGTGCCTGCTGCTCTAAGAATGCTAATAAATCTGCACCGCGGCTGCCATTTCTATAGTCTGGATGGATAGCAATTGAAGCCACTTCTGCAGAATACTCATCAAGAGGATGCAGCGCTGCGCAGCCTAGTATCATCCCATCGCGTTCAATCACACTATACGATTCAATTTCTTGTTCAAGACGTTCACGTGATCTTTGAACTAAAATCCCCTGTTCTTCTAAGGGAGATAAAAGCTCAATAAGCCCCACCACATCATCAATATTAGCGTGGCGTATTTCCTCATAAGGGTCGTGGCTAATAAGGGTGCCAGAACCATCACGTGTAAATAATTCTTCTAATAGAGCGCCATCTTGAGCATAGGAGATAATATGCGTGCGATGAATACCTTCACGGCAAGCTTGACCAGCGCAGTGTAAAAAATGATAAATCTCGCGGCTCAGGTCGCGGTCGCGTAAAAAACGATCAACTTCATTAGGTATCATGGCATGAAGTAATCGACCTTCTTCGTTTATACCGGTTTCACCACCTAAAAATATCAATTTATCAGCATCTAACGCTATAGCAGCTTTTAATGCCACATCTTCACCCAGTAAGTTAAATACCTCACCTGTGGCTGAGTATCCCATTGAGCCAAGTACCACAATATGATTGTGAATGAGATTGTTTTTTATCGCTTCAACATCGATTGAGCGGACCTCTCCAGTCATTTGGTAATCCACACCATGACGAACTCCATATGGCCTGGCAGTCACAAAGTTACCTGAAACGGCGTCAATACGTGAACCGTACATGGGTGAATTAGCCAGACCCATTGAAAGCTGGGCTTCAATTTGCAAACGAATAGCGCCAACTGCCTCTAATATTGCTGGCATGGCTTCTCTCGGCGTGACACGAATATTGTTATGTAGGGGAGATTCTATATTTAAACCGTTTAGGTTTTTTTCAATTTGTGGCCGAGCCCCATGAACCAATACCAAATTGATACCTAAGCTGTGCAAGAGCGCAAAGTCATGAATTAGGTTGCTAAAGTTTGAGTGATTGACCGCTTCACCACCAAACATAATGACAAATGTCTTACCTCGGTGTGTGTTGATATAAGGGGCGGAATTACGAAACCAATGTACATAATCAGGCGTTATTCGTGGCATGGCAGTATCTTTCATAAAAAATCACAGAAAAGAGCGGACTAAAAGCCTAAGATTTTAGGCGTTAATTAAAGCTTTAACGATAACAAAAAATCATAACTTGAGCCATCTTTATTTTACAGTAAGGGCTTAGAAACTGACTTAATACAGATAATTACGCGAATTTGTCGTAGTATTGATTAGTAAGGGTGTTAATTCTAGTAAAGCCGTTGTAGCCTATAGTCGTTAATATTGAGTCGCTACTATTGAGTCGCTACTATAGAATTGTTACTGTGAAACGACACCACTCCAATTTTAAGCTCGAAAACTATTTTTAAGCTCAAAAACTATGTAAGTGTGGTCTGGTCTTATGCTATAGACTAAATGCATTAAACTTAATACAAAAGACTGATTTTAAAATAAATCTAATCATAATAAGGAAGCCGAATTTATGAACCTTAATCTATCATCTACTCAACCTACCTCAAATTTGTTAGGCGGTTTTGCATTGGCATCAACATTGTTAATGGGTAGCATCAGCGCTCATGCGATGCTACCGACACCTGAACCAGAGCTCAATAATCCAAGCAGTATACAGAACGCTCAAGCTATTGGGACTAATAACACCGCTACAAATATTGAAACCCGTACAGTCGCTGCTTTGGT
The DNA here is from genome assembly GCF_057396255.1 of Psychrobacter sp. CX21. Taxonomy (NCBI): domain Bacteria; kingdom Pseudomonadati; phylum Pseudomonadota; class Gammaproteobacteria; order Moraxellales; family Moraxellaceae; genus Psychrobacter; species Psychrobacter sp. CX21. Next base: position 10,940 of record NZ_JBXYJG010000028.1, read on the forward strand.
AAGTGTTGATTCGCAAGGGCGTGCAGTACTACAGCCAGTTAGTGCTAATACACGTTTGCGCAAAGGGAACGTCATCGAGTATCACAGCTACTTTACTAATAAAAGCACGGATCGAGTGGGTTCGATGGATGTTTATATGAGTATTCCCAATGAGGTGAAGCTATTGGGTGAAGTTGTACCGAATACAGCTGAAGCGAGCATTGATGGGACTAACTTTAACCATATGCCTTTACGAGGCCGAATTGGTGGTGAGCTTAAAGAAGTACCTTTAGAATACTATAAAAGTTTACGCTGGACTATTGAGGGTCTTGGCGTTGATGAGACCGCTGTCGTTAAGTACCGTGCATTGGTTAGATAGTCTCATAAAGTTATTTCTAAAAAATAACCCACGGCACTGCTGTCGTGGGTTATTTTTTTATCTAAGCTTTTTTAGTGAATAGCTCTTAAACGAATAGCGCTTTAATGACTGACTCTTTAACGACTATCGCTTTATGGGACTAGCATTTTATGGGACTAGCATTTCATGGGACTAATATTTTGTGTAAAGGCACTTTATCGAATAGCCTTCCAAAGAAACCACTTTATAGAAAGACACTGTATAAAAAGCACTTTAGCGACTAACTCAGAACTTTAGTTTCTTCGATGTTGTATCTTTACTTCTTCAATGCCATCAATAATAGCCGGTAGATGCTTAAGTACAGCCGCTTCACCTGCGGCAATGGCTTCGGCACGATCTGATGTGTTTAAAGGACCGATACGAGAAACCTCTGGTCTAATAATGATATCAGCCCGCGATATCTCATCTTTGTTCTGCTGATAATAGTCGTGAAAATTGGGATTATTATTGAAACTTGAGTTGTTTTTGGATTCATTCAAATAAGTAGTGTAACCTTGCTCAAGTAGTGTCCATAAGGTTTTGTCACTCATACTTAGTCGTAGGTTATTTAGTAGTACTGAACTAACGCTTTTTTGAGAAGTTGGTCCCGTATTTACTTGTAGATCAACCGCAATTATCATGTCAGCGCCTAGCGAACGTGCCGTATCAACAGGCACGATGCTGACGACACCCCCATCTATGTACTTTTTACCAATAACGTTTGAAGTAGCTGGATCAGGTATGCGCGGTGCAATAAACAAGTTAGGTACGCTACTTGAGGCTTGAACAATAAGACCTGCTTCTCCTTTATTAAACACCGCTTTTTTATAAGTATGTTTCTCAGCTGCCACCGCTGCAAACTGAATGGGGAAGGATTCGATAGGTAAATGATTTACCTGATTGTTAACAAATTGTCGCAGTTTTTTGCCTTCGATAACCCCTTGATAGGACAAGGTCAAATCTGTTAAAGCGCTATCGGGCGTGTTTAGTGCTAAGCGTTCTAACTCAGCAGCAGATTTGCCACTGGCATATATACTGCCCACAAAGCTACCCACACTGGTACCCACGACAAGATCAGGGGTTATGTTGTTCGCCTCCAAAGCTTTAATTACGCCAATATGTGCAAATCCCTTAGCACCGCCGCCGCCGAGTACCAAGGCAATTACGGGTGCATTTAAAGGCTCATTGTCCAATACAGGTACTGAGCTTGCTGATGTAGGAGACTCAGTGGCCACTGAGGAGCAGGCACTGGTCAGTAAGGTTGCTACTACCGCTACGAATGCTATTATTATGGTTTTAATAATATGAGCATAGGTAGTGCAACCATATGTAATACGAATATTGGTCACGTAACTAATCAATTAAGGGCGCCTCATCTAAAGGGGTTAACTCTAAAGCTTTTATAAATCTACCATCAACATCAATGACAGATATCTGCCATCCTTGCGTCGTGACTATTTCGCCTTCTAAATCACCAACATCACCAAGTTCTTGCATCACAAGGCCACCCATAGTGTCGACATCGGTATCATCAAATAAAGTGTGCAGCTCTTCATTACAGTCTTCAATCAATGTTGATGCTTGAACAATCCATGTATTTGGTTTATCGGGATGCGCAATAATGTTATTGATGTCACTGTCTTCATCAAAGTTGTCGTGCTCATCAACAATATCGCCAACAATCTCTTCTAATAGATCTTCCATAGTCACCACGCCAACCATATTGCCAAACTCATCAACCACAACAGCCATGTGCACTTGCGTACGCTGAAGAGAGCGAAGCAAAGTATCAGAGCGTGCGGTTTCGCTGATATATAAGGGTTGACGTACCAAAGACTTTAAGCGAAAAGAGTTGATGTCTTGTTCTTTATCACGGACTAAATTTACCAGCAGAGGAATCAGGTCTTTACCTAGTAAGATGCCTATGACGGCGTCATCATCCTGACTGTCAAAAACAGGATAACGGGAATGGCTGGTATCAAGAATCATATCCATGATGTCTGTCAAACTGTCGTTTTCATGTACGCCTTCAACCTGTGGTCGTGGCGTCATGATTTCACGAACTTGAGTGGCGGGCAAGTCAAGAACACCCTCAAGCATATCTACAGTATCAGGTTCTAAAAACTGGCGAGAATCTTGTACAAGCTTAATAAGCTCGTCTCGGGTTTCAGGAGCGGTGTTAAGCCAGCGTTTCAATCCTCGCATGGACCAACTGGAGTTACCAGAGTTATCATCGGACATGGATAAGTTTTACCTCGTATCGTAATTTAATGTTCTCACTGTATCCCAAGGCACAGCGATATTCAACGCCAAACCCCAATATTTTGTCTGCAAATTTGTATTGTCACTGTGACGCCTTACTGCTAAGTGTCAACGGCTGGTATAAACTGACGGTTTTGATCAGTCATTAAATGACTTATTGATTAATTTTATTAGATGACTAATTGACTAACATATTAATTAACATATTGACTAACGTATTGTATAGCTGAGGAAGTAATAAACGATGCCGAGTTCAAGTAAGCCACTGACTAAACGCTTACTACCAACACCGTCACCCATGTCACGTCTTGGGACATCACTAATTAAAACAGTTGTGTCATCAATAATACTATTATGTGGGGTGTGGGCAGGTCTGGTACTGTGGGTACATTTGGGATTCAATTCAATTTTAAAATGGCTGGCTGTGCTGCTCGTTGCCGCTTTAACTGTGTTCTTATTACGAGGGTATTATAAACGTTTTGCTACCTTTCCAAAGTGGCTTATGGGTGCAGCCGTACTGTGGCTAATGCTACTGGCATGGTTTATATGGTTGCCTGCAAAAGATAATAGACCGTGGCAGGCTGAGGTAAGTAAAAAAGTCACCTATACTCAAGATGCCAATAATCCCAATCTCATAACGCTAAAAAATGTACGTGATTTTGAATGGAAACGTTCAGAACATAGTCAAACTCTAGTCCAGCCAAATGAGCCCTATTATTATAAAGTAGCTAATAAAACCTCCGTTGAAGGGGAGCGAATCGATGTGGTCACTAACGAGCGCTGGACCGAGCGTACTGTAGATCTAAATAAATTAAGTGGTGTGGATATCATCAATTCCTACTGGATGGGTAAGCCGATTGGGCATACTTTATTAAGCTTTAGGTTTGAAGATGATCGGCCATTAAGCTTCTCTATAGAGATTCGTAAAGAAGAAGATGAGTCGTTTTCTGCATTTGGCGGGTTTGTCAAACAGTTTGAAATGGTATTGGTGGCCTCCGAAGAGCGCGATATGGTATATACGCGCTCAAACATACGCGGGGAGCAAGTGTATATGTTTCCAATTGAAAACATCTCCCGCGAACAGACACGCGAATTTTTTACCAACTATTTACAGCTTGCTGACGCGCTAAATAAGGAAGCCACTTGGTATAACACGCTTGTTAGAAATTGTACGACAGTGCTTTTTAACTTTGCACGTGCCGCCACTGATGGACAGTTTCCGCATGATATCCGAATATTAGTCTCAGGCTATGTGCCAAACTATTTGTATGACAATAATTTGCTACCGAATACTGGTTGGGACATAAAGGAGTGGTATGAAAAATCTCATATCAATCCAAAGGTTGCTAATCTGAGCAATAGTGAGAATAACAATAGTTACCGTTATTCTGAGCTCGTTCGTCAAGGTTTACCCATACCTGAACTGCTACCGGAACTGGCGGAATCACAGCCTTAAATCTACGAGTCTAGTGTTACTAATTTACATACTAATCTACTGCTACTAGTCTGCTTCTACTAGCTTGACTGTAAAGGTAAAAAGCTAATACTTAAAAGCCATTATCCTAAAAATACGATACTGACTTAAAGCGTTAAAGCCAGCCATTAAACTAAGCATTAAAGCCAGCCATTAAGCTGAGCCAAAACTTAGCGCTTAAGCACCTCTGGCAGTAAAGAGTCTTTGAGCAGCCACCACGTTATGGGATCAGAGACTTTATTTGTAAATGCCTCAACAGGGGGCGAAATAAATATAAATAGAAATAATATAGCGTATAAACCCAAATAGTAAAATCGCTGCGAATCTTTGTAAAACTTCATAGCGGTACCAGAGGAGCGCTTTAGGCGGTTATTCAATAAATCAACGCTATATACCTCATCCAAACTCAAATGAATCATTGAGCCTATAAATAAGAACACCCCATAAAACCAGCTGGTAGCCGACGGAGTATCCAATAGATAATAGTTGAAACTGACTAAAGCAAGCGCCAATGCTGCCATATAAGGTACTGAATGAATAATACCGCGATGCGTGGTTAATTTTGCAAATAAGGCAAAGATTGCATAACGTACAAACACGTATCCTGCTACCCATAACAGTACCATTGATAATAGCGATAACTCACTTCGCCAATGAATAACCAATGCAAATGCCAGCGCTAGAGATAATAGGTTAAACCCCATACGTGTAGGCGTCGAGTTATCTGAATCGATATCAGGTAACAAACCACCAATCGTACCTATGAGTACACATATCAAGAATTCATTTGAATCAATAAGACCAGCTTTATAAATTGCCAAACCCAAAACCGCACTGACAGCAAAGCCGCCAGTGAGGTGGGTATTAAAATTTGCCACAGAATATTAGCCTACGAATAATTAGAGTTGACTCAGAATGCTATAGAGTTTAAGACGCCTTAGAAGAAGCAATTTGCTGCATACGTTTTGCCAAACGAATATCATGGCTAGATATGCCTCGCAGATCATGGGTAGTCAATCGTACATGAACTTTATTGTAATAGTTGCGCCAGTCAGGATGATGCTCAATATCCTGAGCGTGAAAAGCGGCTTCCATCATAAAGCTTATGGCTTCTACAAAGTTGTTAAATTCAAACGTTTTAACAATGGCATTGCCATCTCTTGTCCAGCCTTTTAGATCTTGTAGCTGTATTTCTATTTGAGAATCTGTCAAGTGACTCATTTAACTCTCCCACATAATTCTGTCAGGCTAAAAAAAGATAATCCCTTTGATGGATACAATTATGGATATGAATATAAATATGATGATACTAAAAACCAATCAATCAAATAATACAAGAAATAATACAAGTATGTAATGCAAAATAAGATTGGAATACAAATTATATTGTATCTTTAAACTTCCATATAATCACGATTTAGTTGATACCATTATAAAGTTTGTCTTTTAGCAAAAGCCCTTTTATATTCTGATTTTATTATTCTACAAGATCTTTGAATTTTTCGGGATGTTTATTAATATAAGATGCCACAAACGAGCATTGCGGAACCACCTTCTTATCATTCTCCTGTGCATATTCTAGAGCATGTTGTACTAGTGACGAACCGATACCTCGTCCTCCTAACGCTTTGGGAACAATGGTATGGTCATAAACAATAACATCGCCTTGATTTTGGTAGCTAATATAACCTGTATGACCCTCTAGGGTAGTTTCAAAGCGGTTCTCTTGCGTATTATGTCGTATATCTAAAGAAGTAGACATGCGTATCTCCTGATTGAATATATCGAATAATTTAGTTCAATTATTTAGTTTAATAATAAGTATATTGAACATTGTCAAACGGTACATGGTAATTTACTTTACTAGTGGTATATATAATAAGGTGTATCAGACACGATGTCTGTAGACGTTATATAAACATATTCTTAAAACTCTTCACAAAATGTAATGTCATCGTTTATAAGTAACTCAAACATACCAATAAACTAAGAAAATAAAGAAACAAAGAAAATAAAGAAACAAAGAAAATAAAGAAACAAAGAAAATAAATAAACAAAGAAAATAAATAAACAAAGAAAATAAATAAACAAAGAAATTGAAGAAACAAAAAAGGTTGAGCAACAAAGAAGTAAAGTAACATCAGATGATAACTGACACCCAATATGCGATAATGTCTACTAAATGTTGATGATTGACTATTAACAGTTTTAATATTCATTAGGGACACGCCCTAATATAATTCTACGATTACAAAATTTTTTCAAATATTTTAATAATTATTTTCATCCTCCTTAATGGTTTTATATAAGATATATTTCTATAAGAACAATTAAGGTTAACGGAGTCTTAATGGCACAATATATTTATACAATGAACAAGGTATCAAAACTTGTTCCACCAAAGCGTGAAATCTTAAAAGATATCAGTTTGTCTTTTTTCCCTGGTGCTAAAATTGGGGTTTTAGGGATTAACGGCGCAGGTAAATCAACGTTACTTCGTATCATGGCAGGTGTGGATACAGAATACAGCGGTGAAGCACGCGCGCAGCCAGGTACCAAAATCGGCTATCTGCCGCAAGAGCCACAATTAGATGAGTCTAAAGATGTGCGCGGTAACGTTGAAGACGGTATGCGTGAAGCGTTGGATGCTTTAGCTCGTTTAGATGAGATTTATTCAGAGTATGCGGCACCTGATGCTGATTTTGATAAATTAGCGGAAGAACAGGGCAAGATGGAAGACATCATCCAGTCTTGGGATGCGCATAATTTAAACACTCAGCTTGAAAAAGCGGCGGATGCATTACGTCTACCACCTTGGGATGCCGAGGTTAGCAAGCTGTCGGGTGGTGAAAAACGCCGTGTGGCATTATGTCGTCTGCTATTATCTCGTCCAGATATGCTGCTTCTTGATGAGCCGACTAACCATTTAGACGCAGAATCTGTAGCGTGGCTAGAGCAGTTCTTGAAGAACTTTAGCGGTACGATCGTGGCCATTACGCATGATAGATATTTCCTTGATAATGTGGCTGAGTGGATTCTTGAGCTGGACCGCGGTTATGGCTACCCTTATGAAGGTAACTATACTGAATGGCTAGAGCAGAAAAACAAGCGTTTAGAAGAGCAGCAAAAACAAGAAGAATCATTTGCTAAAGCGCTCAAAAAAGAGCTGGAATGGGTACGTAAAAACCAAAAAGGTCAACAAACGAAGTCTAAATCTCGTATTCAGCGTTTTGAAGAGCTTAACTCTAAAGAGTTCCAAGAACGCAATGAAACCTCAGAGATATATATTCCACCAGGTCCACGCTTGGGGAATAAAGTGATTGAAATTAATAATATTTCTAAATCATTTGGCGATAGATTGTTATATGAAAACTTAAGCTTTAACGTGCCACCAGCGGCTATTGTCGGTATTATTGGTCCAAATGGTGCAGGTAAGACGACTTTATTTAACATGATGACAGGTCTTGACGAACCAGATACGGGTAGTGTCGAGCTAGGGGAAAGTGTCAAGGTCGCTTATGTTGGTCAGGTGCGTGACAATTTGGACAACGACAAAACAGTATGGGAAGAGGTCTCAGATGGTCTTGATATTATTAAAGTTGGCGACTATGAAACGCCAAGTCGTGCTTATATTGGCCGATTTAATTTCAAAGGGTCAGATCAGCAAAAGCTTGTAGGCAACTTATCTGGTGGTGAACGTAACCGTTTACAGTTGGCTAAGACGCTCAAACAGGGCGCTAATGTTATTTTACTTGATGAGCCGTCAAACGATTTGGACGTTGAGACATTACGTGCTTTAGAAGATGCGATTCAAGTATTCCCTGGTACCGTGTTAGTCGTGTCGCATGACCGCTGGTTCCTAGATCGTATTGCCACACACATTCTCGCTTTTGAACCTGAAGGCCCCGTATGGTACGACGGTAACTACTCTGAATATGAAGCTTACCGTAAGAAAACTTTAGGCGATGATGCAGGCCCTAAACGTATGAAATATAAGAAGATTACTAGCTAATCTGTTATCCTCATAGGCTAGAGATAGTTTGAGTTTGTTTGATGAATCTATGAAAATCAATTCTTAGTACAAAAGCTCTACTGTCAAACAGTTTGAATGCGATAAAAAACTAAAATAGTAATATACTAAAGAGGCACAATTGTGAAAGCAATTGTGCCTCTTTTTTCACAAAAAAGTTAATAAATAGTTAATAAGTGGAAATACCCCCATATTTAAAACACTAAATAAGTAGAACTAAGCTGCCATATTAAGTTTCTGAATCGGCGTAAAGCCACCATTACCCATATTGGGTCTCTCGTTATTATAGTGATTGAGCCAAGCCTCAGCCTGCTGTCTCACTTGCTCTAAACTATTAAACAACTCCTGATTAAGCCAATCATAACGAACTGTTTTATTAAAGCGCTCTACATAAGCATTTTGCTGAGGATTGCCAGGCTCAATGTATTCGATAACAATACCTTGCTCAGTTGCCCAGTCTTTTAAATCATTGCTGATATATTCAGGGCCATTATCACACCTGATTTGATCAGGTTTGCCACGGCATTCTATTAGCTGATTTAAACTGCGTATGACTCTTTGAGCTGGTAGTGAGAAGTCGACCTCTATGGTTAATGCTTCACGATTAAAGTCATCAATGACGTTAAAGAGTCTAATGGCTCTACCATCGGTTAAAGCATCGTGCATAAAGTCCATGCTCCAGCTTTGATTGATATGAGTTGGTACAGCAAGCTTTTGTGGTTTGTCTCGCTTAATACGGCGTTTAGGCTTTATTCTTAAGTTTAATTCAAGCTCACGGTAGATACGATAAACACGCTTATGGTTGTAAGGTAGTCTGAGTACATTTCTTAAGTATAGAAAGCATAGCTTAAAGCCCCAGTTTTTATGGTCGTTTGTCAGATTAATCAACAGCTTGGCTATTTGCTCATTATCATCCGCTGTCTTTGGCTGATAGTAATAGCAGGTTATGCTGATGTTAAAGATCAGACAGGCCAAGCGTACGCTAATGGCTCTGGCTTTGATGTAATGCTCAGCAAGCTCTTTGCGCCTAGACGGCGCTACCACTTTTTTGACATGGCATCCTGTAAGATGTCTGATTTTAGACGCTCTTCAGCGTACATCTTCTTTAAGCGAGCGTTCTCAGCTTCTAATTCTTTAAGACGGGTAATGAGTGAGGCATCCATACCACCGTATTTGCTCCTCCATTTATAGAAGGTGCTCTGACTTATATTGTGTTCACGTAATATGTCACTGACGGGTACGCCTTGTTCTGCTTGTTTGAGTATGTTAACAATCTGTGTGTCGGTAAATCTTGATTTTTTCATGTCGAAATCTCCTGCTAGTATTTTAGCAGTTAGTTTCTACTTTTAGGTGTTATTATTTTTTGGGAGGATTACC
>NZ_JBXYJG010000029.1:0-14614 GCF_057396255.1 Psychrobacter sp. CX21
GTAGATACCATCTTAAAAAATAAATATCAAGCAGAAATAAATTCAACTTTTGCCTGATAAGGAGATTGATGTTTCAATACACCATAGCAGATATGCACAAGCTTACGCATAGCAGCGCAAATCGCCTGCATCTTGCACTTACCATTGGCTAACAGCCTCTCGTACTGTGCCTTAATATCAGGATTCCATTTAGTGGATACCACTGCAGCCATATACAGTTTAGCTCTAATAGCACTTGAACCATTCTTAGCTAAACGTGATTTGCCTTTAAACTGTCCTGACTCAATATGTCTAGGAACAAGACCAATAAAGGCTGCAACCTGTGACGCTTTAGTAAACTGCTTATTGTGCATCAGCGATAGCATCTGTCTTGATGTGGCAGGGCCTACACCTTTGATAGTTTGTAGTAGCTCTTGGTCATGCTTTAACTTAGGATGTTTATCGATATGATCATCAATATCATCGTTAAGCTTTGCAATAGCAACTTCTAAAGCATCAATCATAGTGCCAATGGATTGCTTCACAATAGGCGCAGTATCAGTAGCATATGCTTTTTCTTGACGGTTAAGCTCACGTTGCAAGTCTTGCTGTAGTGCATCTAAACGAGTCAATAATGACTTTAATTGTCTTGCTTCTACTGGTGGCGGTGTCCACTGTTCTGGCTTAGCACTATTAGCATAACGAGCCAGTAAGACGCTATCCTTTTTGTCAGTTTTATTGCGACTACCAAGAGAGTTTGCATAGCTTCTGACATAGGCTGGATTTACGATACTTAGAGCAATACCTTTATCATGTAGAAAATAAGCCACATTCTCATGATAGACACCTGTTGCTTCAAGGGTTACGTGTATATCACTTAAATTATCGCTGACGTTTGTTTTTAGCCAGTTGATAAGATTATCAAAGTCGTCTTTGTTGTTTTTAAATACTTTGGTTTTAACCTTTAGCTTGTCTGCATCTTTAAGCCATGCAACATCAAGCTTTGCTTTACTAACATCGATACCAATATAATGAGTCATCTTGTCATCTTCCCTTGTTCATGCAGTGTCACTCGTATTGAGGCACTTGGATACCATTCAGAGTATTAAGATGATAAAAATGAGCATTGGGCATTATCTACGCTACAGTGTCTAGGCACTAAGGGTGCGCTCATGCTCTCAATGCTCGTGATTAACCGCTTTAGTTTATCAACTCTCGTTGATTGCGTTAAGGGGTCAGTCAAGATACAAGGGTGCGCCTTGCGCATTAATTATTTTATAAAAGGGTAGTTTAGTTTGGTCTATTGGATTGGGAGTGTTTGTCAATTTATTGTTAAAATAACCTCTATGATTTAAAAAACTTCTTATTAAAGGTGCGCACGGCGCACCCTACGGGGCTGACCCAGAAAATTGAAGAGGTATATAGCCATGACGAATGAATTTTACGATGATTTATCGCAATCATTAAGCCAAGCCCTAGATATTGCTAAAGGTGAGGTTGAACCGAGCCGACAGTTTAGCCATGATTTTCCTGATATTAAGTTGGTTCGAGCTAAGACTGGCTTGAGCCAACAGCAGTTTTCTGAAAAGCTGAATATTAACCCACGTACTTCACAAAATTGGGAACAGGGTACGAGAAACCCAACAGGGGCAGCAGTTACGTTAATGCGACTCTTAGATGAAAAGCCTGAATTGATTATAGATGCTCAAAGTAGGTAGCGTGGGTGGTAACCTACGGATTAATAGAGCCATTCGTGGGTTAGTGCCCGTGCTACTTGCTAAATTTGTTGGATGTCATTACCTCCACCAAACCTACGAGAAGTTGGCTCGTAATTTTAAATTAATGCTGTACCTAGTTAGTAGTATTGTTTACTTTAAGTTAAATTTAGGACACGTATTAATAAATGTTGTAAGTATTTGTTTAAATATGTAAAGTGTGATAATTTCTTACTAACAATCTTATAACTTAAGCGATACTTATACACATCAGGAAAATATTATTATGATTCAAAAATCTTTGATTTTCACAACTTTAATCTTATCAGGCATGGGTATAGCAAATGCTAATATTACAAATGAAGAACTCATGCAAAAAGGTATGTGGCAAGACCCTAAAACAGGACTAATATGGGACAGGTGTAGTATTGGACAGGCTTGGAACGGAACAACTTGTACTGGTGAGGCTGCAAAACTGATATGGTATCAAGAGGACCTTGGATATTCTGGATTTAAAGACATTTCTGGAAGTGTGCGTGAGACAATTAAAAGTCATCGACTTGGCGGGTATAGCGATTGGCAATTACCAACAGTAATTCAATTATCTACTATTGTATCTTGTGACAAAGGCTTTAAGGGATATGATACTGTCTCCATCTATCCATATCTTATCACTCGCCCAAACTCTAGAGGTAAACGACACCAATTTACAATTTTAGATGAATGTTCAGAAGATTCCACAAGCCCCTCGATAAACCTCCAAACATTTCCAAACACACCTAAAATATTATTTTGGGCAGCAGAAACGAAAGGTAAACCATGGTTTGTTAATTTTAATGACGGAAAAATAGGAACCCGAGGGTTTGGAGTGAGAAGAGTTGTACAAGCTGCTCGTGCAGTTCGCCTACCAACATCGTTAGGGCTTGATAGCGAAATTACTGTACTTGATGCTCGATTAAATACCGAAGGTAGAACAGCAGCGCAAGAACGAGAGCATCAGGCAAAATTAAGAAAAGAACGTCAAGTTGAGAGAGCGAAAGCTGCTGAGAAGGCCGCAAAAATTGCAGCCGAAAAAGCTAAAGCAGAAGCTGAAAGTGAACGTCTAGAACAAATAGCTTATGATAAGAAAACGACTGATTTTCGTAAGACGTTGGCAGTAGGTGATTATGCTACCGCTGGTATGGTTATAGAGATAAAAGGTAATTTGGTACAGATCCAATCTAATGAGAGACAGTGTACGCAAAAAGACTACAACAATAATTGTATAAATTGGATAAAGACACCAACTATAAAATGGGTTAAACGTGACGACTTATATCCTTATAAGTATTGATTAAAGATATAGTCTCCCTAGTGTGCTCTCCATCGCTCCTATTGAATATCGTGACCTAAAAGGTGCGTTAAACGCACCCTATGGGAATTGTGCACGATTCAAGGTTTGATAAAAACACTAACGTTGCAAGATAGGAACGTAAAGCGGGAAATAGCTACTAATGCGCCTCATCCCAATTATCACCCACACCCGTTTCAACCAATAACGGCACGGCAAAATCAACCTCCCAGCTCATTTGCTTGGCCGTATCGCTAAGCACATCTTGCATGGCATTTCTAATCAGCTCACCAATCTCATCAGCTTTATCCGCATCCACTTCAAATACCAATTCATCATGCACCTGTAACAACATGATGGCATGCTCTTTGGGCAAGACTTTATCAACGGCTATCATCGCCAGCTTAATAATATCGGCGGCGCTACCTTGCAAGGGGGCGTTAATGGCGGCACGTTCAGCACCGCGGCGTACCATTTGGTTGCTGTGTTTAATATCTGGGGTGTAGAGTTTGCGACCCAATATGGTTTCGATATAGCCGTTGTTGACCGCACTGTCACGGGTGTCTTGCATGTACTGCTTGACGCCCGGATAACGGCTAAAGTAGAGATCGATATAGTCTTGCGCTTCACCTCGGCTCATTTGTAATTGTTTTGCCAAGCCAAACGCACTCATGCCATACAGCAGACCAAAGTTAATGGCTTTGGCGTTACGGCGCTCGGTAGGGGTGACGTCGTCAACGGCTTTACCCAGCACTTCGGCAGCGGTGGCGGTGTGAATGTCGAGTCCGTCTTTAAACGCACGGGTTAAGTTTTCATCGCCAGAGAAATGCGCCATGAGGCGTAGCTCAATCTGCGAGTAATCGGCAGCGAGCAACACCCGACCTTCGGGGGCGATAAACGCTTGGCGGATGAGGCGACCGGTTTTGGTACGAATCGGAATGTTTTGTAAATTCGGATCAGTGGACGACAAACGTCCGGTACTGGTTAGCGCTTGATGGTAACTGGTGTGCACACGGTCGGTGTCTGGGTCGGCTACCGCATCGAGGGCATCGGTATAAGTGTTTTTAAGCTTAGCAAGGCTGCGGTATTCAAGTGCAATGTCGGCAAGCGGATGGTCAATTTTATTAAGTACCGCTTCACCCGTTGAGTATTGCCCTGATTTGGTTTTTTTACCACCTATTACGCCAAGTTTGTCAAATAGCACCTCACCCAACTGCTTGGGAGAACCTAAGTTAAATTCCTCGCCAGCCTGCTCATAGGCTTGCTTCTCTAGCTCGCCAATTTCTTCATCAAATCGTTCGGATAATTCGTTTAAAAATGAGCGTTTAATGAGAATGCCCTCGGACTCCATTTGACATAGGATTTGGGCGACAGGTATTTCTAATTCGTGTAATAGACGCCCGTTGACCGCATCGTCTTTGAGTTTGTCTTGGAACAGCTCAAACAGTTGATAGGTAATGTCCGCATCTTCACAGGCGTAGTCACTGGCAATGTCGATGGCGACTTTATCAAAGGTGAGTTGTTTTGCACCTTTACCTGCCACATCTTCAAAACTGATGGTTTGGGTGTGTAGATAGTGGCGGGCAAGCTCGTCCATACCATGTCGAGTAGCCGCCGCATTGATGACATAGCTTGCCAGCATGGTATCGACTAACCAATTCATACCATTCCCAGATAACGTCCTATCTTTGTTAGTCTCGCTTGCTGTACTAGGCGTACTATCTGTGCTCGTCTGCCTCGATAGAACGCTATCTGGAAACGGTATGTCAAGATTGAGATTGATGCCGTGCTTACTTAACACATGCGCATCGTATTTAAGATGTTGACCGATTTTACCAATTTCGGGATCTTCTAAAATGGGTTTTAACTTGGTAAGCACCGTATCCCGATCCAGCTGTTTAGCAATTAAAGGATCTACTTCTGCATTGGCGATGAGTTCGGCTTGTTCTGCTTCTTCCTTTTTATTTTTTGGCTTTTTTAGAGGTTCTGAATAGGCGACATGTTCAAGCGGAATATAGTAGGCTTCGTGCGCTTGCAATGAGAAGGATAAGCCGACCAGTTCCGCTTCTCGCCAATTAACACTGGTGGTTTCGGTATCGACGGCAAAGTGGGGCGCACTTTGCAACTTATGAAATAAAGTATCTAGCATATTCTCATCAAGCACAGTGTGCCATGCTTTATCGTGAGTTTTACTGTCTTTGATGTTTTCAATGATGGTGGCTTGTTGTTGGCTTTGTAAGGTTTTAGCGATTTGCGCTTGCGATTCGCTATCCGCTTTACTATTAGTAACGCTATTTGATCCGCCATTGGCTGGATGGTTGGGATGATCTAAAGAGGCTAATTCATTTTTGAACTCAAGCTCAGTGTATAACTCTCGAAGCTCATCGGTGAATTGATGGGCATCGGTATTGATACGCAGCTCTTCCCAGTCTTGACCGATATTTAAATTAGTAACGATAGTGGCCATTTGCTTGTCGGTCTTGATGGTTTCGATAGACTCTTGTAAGGTGACGCCCACCTTACCTTTTATATTGGTCGCATTGACTAAGATATTGTCAATATCACCATATTCGTTTAATAAGTCTGCTGCGCGTTTTTTCCCCACGCCAGCCACGCCTTTAATACCGTCAGAGGCATCACCCATCAGCGTTAAATAATCAATCATCTGTACAGGCTTAACCCCAAACTTATCGATGACGCCTTGAGTATCCATGACTTTACCAGTAAAGCTGTCTTCTAATAACACGCAGTCGTTTACCAGTTGTGCCATGTCCTTATCGCCCGTTGAAATCACCACATGGTGACCTTCGGACACAGCGCGTTCTGTTAGCGTACCAATGATATCATCGGCTTCTGCACCGTTGATGCGTAGCAGAGGAATACCTAGAGCTTTGACAAGGCGATGAATGTAAGGGATTTGCTCTGCCAGCTCTTCATCCATCTTGGGTCGATTGGCTTTGTATTCATCTGACATGGTGTGGCGAAAAGTCGGCGATTTGGTGTCAAAACACACTGCCATGTGGGTCGGATGATAGCGGCGCATCAGCTTTAGTAGCGCATTGAGCGTGCCACGGATGGCGTTGGTCATTAGCCCTTGGGTATTCATCATGGTTTTGGGCAGGGCATGATAGGTGCGGAACAAATAATACGAGCCGTCGACTAGGATAAAAGGCGGTGTTTCTTTGTCCACATGGCTGGTGTCCATCGTGGCAACATTGGGCATGGTGTCAAATGTTGGCATCACGGTTGGATCTAGGGCGTCATGGGAGGTGTCTGTTGTGGTGTCGATGGTTGTGTCAATGTCAATGTCGACGTCTGGAGTTTCAGTCTTGTCAGTGCTGTTATCTGTCATAGGGGTCACTTTGATAGGTATTGTTTCGAAGATTAACAAAGAATGTATTTTAGAGGATGATTTTCTATTTATTATAACTAAAATTTGACGTGGTGTTAGGATATGTTAGGGGTAGCAAACATAAAAAAACCCGAATCGCCATAAACGATTTGGGTTTTAAATATAATTAGCTAACGCCAAATAGTGTCTTTTTTTACTTCTGTTAAATGCTTATGTCAAATACTTATGTCAAATACTTATGATTTAACTTCGGAAGTTACCGTCACTTCAATATTACCATTAGTGGCTTTTGAATAAGGGCAGACTTCGTGCGCTGTTTCGACTGCTTTTTGAATGTCAGCTTCACTGGCATCGGTGCTATCAGCAATGACGTGCAGCTTAACTGCTAGTTTGTAGTCATGATTATCACCTTGTAGCAATGATACTTCAGATTTGGTGGTTGAACCAAAGCTCAAGCCTTGCATTTTTTTGACCACACCAAGGGCACTATCAAAGCAAGCAGCGAATCCCATCGCAAATAACTGTTCTGGGTTGCTTCCTTCTTTACCAGAACCTGGTGGTGACATCTTAACTTCAAAATCGCTGTCATCGATTTTAGCCGTACCCATACGACCGCCTGTTACAGTTGCGTTGGTTGAATATAAAGTTTTCATAACTACCTCTTTTTGTTTTATTTATACATTAATAATGTCTGTGTTTAAAGCCTTACCACATTACCAAAAATTAAAGCTATTAACGGTTGAAGGTTGTAAGTGTTTGCTAGGAGTTTGTAAACTGATATTAAGCTAAATGTATAGTGAGCTTTTTAAATGAAATGATTAATGAATGACGAACTCTATTTTAATGCTATAGCTCCAAGCGGACATAAACTAAAATTTAAGGTTTAATACGTTTGTATTACTTCCTCAAGATAGGATTGAATAGCATTAATAGTAATTGGAGTTTAGAGCTTACGTAGGATAGGTTTTATTCGTGTAGGGTGGGTAGTTTTTATTAACTCTCGCAAAGCGTGCAATGATAATTAGTCCGTGAAAATAATTTGTCCTACCGTTTTGATGGGTTAAGTTATTTTTACCGCGCTCTATAACCCAATCTGAAATCCTGCCAGTTTTAACCACGATAAATATTTGCAAAAATACGATATTACCGCTAGCCCTGATAGAAGCGGTAGCTTGGTGGGGTGTGGGGCATACAGCACCTTACACAAGAGTGATCGCTTGAATAATGGAACACGCTTGTGTTTAAGTGCTGTGCCCCACATGCAACCAACTACAAGCGAATAGCAGGAATAGCTTTATATACTATTGATATTCTTATGGATTAACGATTGTTTAAGGCTTCGGTTATTTGTGCGAGCGTTTTTGTTTATTCTATCTGCACCATTCCACAAAATCCGCTACAATACGCTCATTAAATTTATCAATACATGTAAGCTGAACCCAAACTATGAGCGTAGACCAAAAAACTTTAAATGCAGAAGTGGCCAAACGCCGCACCTTTGCTATTATATCTCACCCCGATGCGGGTAAAACCACCATGACCGAAAAGCTCCTACTATGGGGTCAGGCCATTCAGGTAACAGGTGAAATTAAAGGACGCAAATCAGACCGTCATGCCACCTCCGACTGGATGAGTATGGAACAAGAGCGTGGCATTTCAATCACTACCTCGGTCATGCAGTTTCCTTACAAAAACAATATCGTCAACTTGCTAGATACCCCAGGTCACGCCGACTTCTCAGAGGATACTTACCGCACGTTAACAGCGGTAGACAGTGCACTTATGATGATTGACGGGGCAAAAGGTGTTGAAGCACGTACTGTCAAGCTTATGGAGGTGTGCCGCATGCGCGACACGCCTATCATCTCCTTTGTCAACAAGCTTGATCGCCAAATTCGTGATCCGCTCGATTTATTAAGTGAGATTGAGAGCGTATTGGGCATTCAATGCGTGCCGTTAACTTGGCCTGTAGGCATGGGGCAAGATTTTGTCGGCGTCTATCACTTGACCGAAGATAAAACCTATTTTTATGAAAAAGGTCATGGAGGTGAAATTACCGAAATAGAGACGCGCGACGGCTACGATTATCCTGACGTCAGAGAGCGTTTGGGCGAATTAGCTTTTACCGCCTTTGAGGAGTCTTTAGAGCTGGTACAAATGGCACTTGAAGACTTTGATGTGGATATGTTCCTAAAGGGTGAGATGACTCCTGTACTATTTGGTACGGCGCTAGGTAACTTTGGGGTTAATATGGTACTCGATACGTTAGTTGAGTACTCACCACCACCGAAAAACCACCCAACCAATGAGCGCACTGTTGAAGCGACAGAGACTGACTTTAGCGGATTTGTATTTAAGATTCAGGCCAATATGGACCCGCGTCACCGTGATCGCATTGCATTTTTAAGAGTGTGTTCAGGTAAATACGAGAAAGGCATGAAAATGCGCCATGTCCGTCTTGGTAAGGATGTACGTATTACCGATGCGTTAACTTTTTTAGCAGGGGATCGCTCAGCGTTAGAAGAAGCCTATCCCGGTGACATCATTGGTTTGCATAACCACGGCACCATTGGGATTGGCGATAGCTTTACCGAAGGGGAGATACTAAATTTTACCGGTATCCCTCACTTTGCGCCAGAGCTGTTCCGCCGAGTAGTCCTCAAAGATCCTTTAAAATCCAAAGCGCTGCAAAAAGGGTTACAGCAGCTTTCAGAGGAAGGTGCCACTCAGGTGTTTATGCCCCAAATTAATAATGATTTGATTTTAGGCGCAGTCGGTGTGCTGCAGTTTGAAGTGGTGGCACACCGTTTAAAAGAAGAGTACAAAGTTCAATGCACCTTTGAGCCAGTATCGATTGCAACCGTACGCTGGATTCATTGTGACGATGACGTAGCATTAGCGAAGTTTAAGAAAAAAGCCCACGACCAATTGTCGATCGATGGGGGCGGTTATTTAACGTATCTTGCACCTAGCCGAGTCAATTTGCAACTGATGCAAGACCGCTATCCTGAGATCACATTTAGTAATACGCGTGAGCATTAAACGCTCTTGTTAAGGTCTGTTGAACATTCAAACATTCAAACATTCTAACATTAGAACTGCTGATCGCAAAAATAGAACATTATCAAATGTGTCTAATAGTAAAATCTTAAAGAAATAAAAGGCGCTTTATAGAGCGCTTTTTTTGTGTCTACAGCTTTTTAACTTCTATTGTTGTATCTTCTATTGTTTTATCTTCCCTATATTGTTTCCTACTATTGTTTCCTACTGCTATTAAAGATGGTGGATATTATCATCATAAACGCGTAAGCCCCTACATAAACGCGTGAGCCCCGTCAAGTTTGATAACTATGAGTAAGTAATTTATAGACAGTACTTCAAGACAAGTGTTTTTATAGTCAGTACTTTATAGAGGGCTGCTTTATAAATAAACAAATGCTTTATAAAATAGCCACAAGCTTAAAATAAATGGTTAAACAAAGGATTAAACACAGTTTAAACACAGTTTAAACACATAGATTTTAAAATTGCTATATATTTAGTCTATAAAGGTTTCAGGTTTTTATATTGATGATTTGCGAGATCAGTTGTAATGCATGTCCCTATTTGTTTGGTGAGGCTAAAATGAGATAGATTTTTGCTAATCACACTAAATTTTGCAGAGAATATAGATATATTATCTAAAAATTTGTAAAGATTAGCGAGAATATAGTCATTTTTTGGCCATAAATCTTGAGAGTACCAATTAGGGACTCGCCCTGATAATACTAAAAAAAGGACAGCTTATGCCGCAATCATTTGACCCGATTGACACATCAAGTCAGCTTAATGCTGTGGTTAACAATAGTGTTCAGCCAATAAGCTATGTTCAGCCTATAAGCTATGTTCAGCCAATAAAGTACGCGCTTGGTTCAGTGTTGATGCTAAGTGTGTTAAGCGCGTGTGTGACACCCGCTGTTCAAACCGATAGTCTAGTATATGCTCAAGAGCAAGTTACACCTAATGAGCCCGTTAAATCTGATATTGTGTATGATGAAAGACGTTTAGACTATACGTTGCCTAAGTCGGTTACTGATATCTGTTATAGGAACAAAGATTATGCTTGCCCTGAACTTTCAGTAACGTATGCTAATACAAATGTAGATTGGATTAATGACAATATAAATGCATTAATTAATGACACGATCCCAGATATGCAGGCAAGTGATCAAGCAGACACACCAGCTAGGTTTCATAACTTATCTCAATTCGAGATCAAGCAGCGTCTAGATAACTTTGCCAAAGCGCAAATAGAAGATATTCCTTTAACCAGCCGTTTAAATTACACTTTCTCGGTTGAACCGAGTTATTTGGGTCAGTATAAAAATGTAGATATGTTCGAAGTTATTACCTATATTTATACAGGTGGCGCGCATGGTATAGGGGTCTCTGAGTATCTCATGTTTGATATGGCAGCAAAAAAACAACTGCACCTTCATGATATAGTGTTGCCCGGTCAGACCATAAAACTTAAAGCTTTGGCGTATGCTGAATTTAAAGACTGGCTTAAAGATACTGATATTGATCCTGAAGCGTACGAAAAAGACTGGCCTTTTACGCTGACAGATAATGCCGTATTAAATAAAGACGGAATTCGATTAACCTATCAATTTTATGAAATTACGCCTTATGTTTATGGCATGCCTCAATTAACCTTACCCTATGCTAAACTTAATGGGATAATCAGACCCGAATTTATGCCGTAGTTACACGTCAAACTTTGGTCACTGACAAGATATAACTAGTTGTAGCTTCTTATAAACTAAACACTATAAATCACTTTTAATCTAATCAATAACTGATTAACTAACTGATTTTATAACTAACAGAACTAGAGGGACTTATATGAATAATTCTGAATCTAATGCTAAACAATGGCAGTTGTCAGCAATTACTGATGCACTTGGAGATTTGACTCTACCTATTAGTGATAAGCTTACTGTAGGACGTGGACAAGACAATGATGTTGTACTTGGAAGTAAGCAGGTTTCACGGCAGCATGCGCAGTTAGCATTGGTTGATGATGGTTTGACTATCGAAGATTTAGGCTCCTCTAATGGCACATTGGTTAATGATAAAAAGCTAAACGCGCATCAACCTGAAACATTATCTGAAAATGATGTCATTACTTTTGCAGCTTTTAGCTTCAAAGTAAATAAAATGGCTCAAGCTGTATCAATGACGGTGCCAGCAACGGGTGTTCAAGACTCAGTTGATGAACCTAGAGTGGTTGAAACTCAAAAAGACAATCTTGAAGCTGAATCAACAAAAACTGATTCAACCTATAAAGAAGCATTAACTAAAAAGACCACCTCAGCCAGTGAAGCCACTGAGCGAGCTAGAACAAATGCTAAGGCGGTTGAAGATGCTCACATCGATGATATGAATAAAGCGGAGCTTGAACAAAAGCTTGAGCAAGAATTAGAAGAACCAATTGCGTTTGGTAATCCAGACCAAGAAGTTAACGATAAGGCAGAGTATTACAACGAATTAGCTGCTGAAGCTGACCCTGAGGTGCACCGATCAAAGCAAGCGGCAAGTGCAAAAATGTCAGCGACTACTGATATTCATGAAGAAATCCCTGATTCAGTAGATACCTCTTATAAACGTGCTGTTGATCAAAAAGTAGCAGATGACAAAGCACCAGTTAAGGAAGCACCAGTTAAGGAAGCACCAGTTAAGGAAGCTTCGGTCAATAAAGCACCTATACCCAAAGAAAAGCCGGTAACCACTGAGCCTTTACAAAAGTCGAAACCTACGGATACTAAACCCGTAGACACAAAGCCAGTTGAAACGAAGCCAGTTGAAACGAAGCCAGTTGATACAAAGCCTAATGAAACGAAGCCAGTTGATACAAAGCCTAATGAAACGTTTAATACAGTTGATGAGCAAAAGCCGCATGATGTCGCTCATGTTAAGAATTCAACCTCAGTACCGCAGCCGCCTAAAAAAACAGGATCAAACACAACCTTATGGATAGTTTTAATATTGCTAGCATTAGCTGCGGCTTTATGGCTATTTAATTCAGGTGAGCTATTATAAATTTGATTAAAAAACGTTTTTTTTAAATAAATTTATAAAAAAGGGTTGCGTTATACTAAATATTTGCTAGAATACTCCCCACTTCGAGAGAACAAGCCGACTTAGCTCAGTTGGTAGAGCAACTGACTTGTAATCAGTAGGTCGCCAGTTCGATTCCGGCAGTCGGCACCATTTCTCGCAGTAATAGCTATTAATAAGTAATAGCAGTAATATAAGTTACTTGTAGTTTTCAATATTACAAATAACAACTTAGTAAAACTATTATCTATTTTAGTTTTACGTTAGGTGGGGTTGGGGAGCGGTCAAACCCAACAGACTGTAAATCTGTCGCGAAAGCTTCGAAGGTTCGAATCCTTCCCCCACCACCATTTTCTAGTACTATTTTCAATAAGTGTTCAACCTTCTACCTAAATCAGCATAAACTGCTATTATGTATTTTAAAGCGTTTTCGCTGTAATATTGCGGGTGTGGTTTAATGGTAGAACCTCAGCCTTCCAAGCTGATGGCGCGGGTTCGATTCCCGCCACCCGCTCCATTTTTAGTGGTAATATCGTTTTAAGTATGCTCATATAGCTCAGCGGTAGAGCACTCCCTTGGTAAGGGAGAGGTCTCGAGTTCAATTCTCGATATGAGCTCCATTATATGTTTTACTGAAATTATAATGATGGCCTAATTAGTATTTATTTATAATTTTAGCGATTAATAATTCTATCGATTTATATATAAATGAGCGTTAGGTGACTGTATAAGACATTCTCAAGGGCACATAATGACCTTGCACAACGAACCACATGCATAATTAATAAATTGATAGGCAGCACTTAGTGTTGCCTTTTAGTGTTGCAAAAGGCTAAGCTAAATTTAAAAGAGTTGGTTAAAATCTAAAGTTGGATTAATTAAACTATAATCGTTTTAATCCAAATCAATTTGTAATAGAATTTGTTTAAATAACCCAAAAAAAGAGGACACACCCATGGCAAAGGCCAAGTTTGAAAGAAATAAGCCGCACGTTAACGTAGGAACCATTGGACACGTTGACCACGGTAAAACCACACTAACCGCAGCAATCGCAACCGTAGCAGCCAAAACATCAGGCGGCGACGCAAAAGACTACGCAGCGATTGACTCAGCACCAGAAGAAAAAGCACGTGGTATCACAATCAACACCTCACACATCGAATACGACACCGAAGCACGTCACTACGCACACGTAGACTGCCCAGGTCACGCAGACTATGTGAAAAACATGATTACTGGTGCCGCACAGATGGATGGCGCAATTCTAGTCGTATCAGCGACAGATGGCCCAATGCCACAAACACGTGAGCACATCCTACTATCACGTCAGGTAGGCGTACCATACATCATCGTATTCATGAACAAATGTGACATGGTAGATGACGAAGAACTACTAGAGCTCGTAGAAATGGAAGTACGTGAATTACTATCAGACTATGACTTCCCAGGTGATGACACCCCAATCATCAAAGGATCAGCGCTAGAAGCCCTAAACGGCAATGACGGTCCATATGGCGAACCTGCAGTAATCGAACTACTAGAAGTACTAGATACATATATCCCAGAGCCAGAGCGTGACATCGATAAAGCATTCCTAATGCCAATCGAAGACGTGTTCTCAATCTCAGGACGCGGTACCGTAGTAACAGGCCGTGTAGAATCAGGTATCATCAAAGTAGGCGATGAAATCGAAATCGTAGGTATTAGAGACACTCAAAAAACCACCTGTACAGGTGTAGAGATGTTCCGTAAGCTACTAGACGAAGGTCGTGCTGGTGAAAACTGTGGTGTACTACTACGTGGTACAAAGCGTGAAGACGTACAGCGTGGCCAAGTACTAGCAGCGCCTGGATCTATCACACCGCATACAGACTTTGATGCCGAAGTATATGTACTATCAAAAGAAGAAGGTGGCCGTCATACACCATTCCTAAATGGTTACCGTCCACAGTTCTACTTCCGTACTACAGACGTAACAGGTGAAATCATTCTACAAGACGGTACTGAAATGGTAATGCCTGGCGATAACGTTGAGATGAGCGTGAAGCTAATCTTTCCAATCGCAATGGATAAAGGCTTACGTTTCGCAATTCGCGAAGGTGGCCGTACTGTAGGTGCTGGTGTTGTTGCTAACGTTAA